>JAFXIL010000023.1 GCA_017563185.1 Kiritimatiellia bacterium
ACGGCTTCTGCCTCTGGCCCGCCACGAACAACCTCGAATATTCGATGGCCGCGGTGCCTGCCCCAAATACGGGACGCGACCTCGTGCGCGAGCTCGCCGATGCCTGCCGCGCGAATGGAATGAAGTTCGGAGTGTACCTTTCGCCGTGGGACAGGCGCCAGGGCTCGTACGCGACGCCCGCCTACGTGGACTACTTCTTCGCGCAGTGGAACGACCTGATGGACAACTACGGCGAGCTGTGCGAGATGTGGCTAGACGGCGCGAACGGCGGCACTGGATGGTATGGCGGCGTAAACGGGGAGAAGGGCGAGCGCAGGTCGATACCGGGCGGCTACTACCGATATCCGGAGCTGCTGGAGCTTATGCATGCGAAGCATCCGATGTCCATCGCGTTCGGCGGGGGCATTGGCGGATGGTCTTCGGTGTGGTGCGGCAACGAGAGCGGGGTGAGCCCCGACACCTGGTGGTATGCCCACAGAGGATCTGACGGCGAAATGAAATGGGTGCCGTCCGAGGCGGACTTCCCTCTAAGGCGAGGATGGTACTGGCACGCGAACGAGAAGCCGAAGTCGCTCGCCCGCCTCGTGAAGATATACTTCGAGACAGTTGGGCGCGGGGCCGTGATGAACATCGGCATTGCGCCGGATGTTGAGGGGCGCGTGTGTGAAGACGACGTGAAGAGGCTCGCGGAATTTGGCGAATGGGTGCGCGGCTTCAACTCTCGCGATTTCGCGAATGGCGCCAAGGTGACGGAACGGCGCGACGGGAACAAGCTCGTGATGGAGCTTGAGCTGAATGGGAAGGAAGTGCTCAACTGCGTGGACATCAGGGAGAAGATCGACGAAGGGCAGTTTGTGGAGTCCTTCTCCGTCGAGGCGCCGGACGGCGAAGGAGGATGGAATGTGATGGCTCGCGGAACCACGGTGGGGTATCGTCGCCTTGCGCGCATACCGTCCGCCACGTATTCACGCGTCCGCGTGACGCTGAACGGCATCGCGCCGCCCAAGGTGCTTCCGATTGCGCTTCGCCGTGCGAAGGAGGTTGCGGGCGAAGTCACGCGTGCGGCCGACACGTACGACAAGTCGGGCTGGCGCATTGTCGGCGAAACGTGCGCCGCGCCGCGGAATGCGTCAAGCGCGATCGACGGCAACCACCAAACGCTTTGGCATTCGCACGCGGCGGGCGCCAAACCCTTGCCGCCGCCGCAGAGCTTCACGGTGGACTGCGGCGTAGAGCTGATGATGCATGGCTTCGACTACGTGCCGCGCATGGATGGATGCAGGCATGGAATGGTCGACGGATACGAGTTCCACGTCTCGAAGGACTGCAAACGCTGGGCCAAAGTGGCGGCTGGCGAGTTCGGCAACATCGCGGCCAATCCGCAGAGGCAGCGCGTAATGTTCGCCACGCCCGTAAAGGCTCGCTATTTCCGCTTCACGGCCACACACGCCGTAGAGGCGAACGACCGCGTGGCCCTTGCCGAAATCGACATTCTGCCTTTCCCTTTCGGCAAAAGATAAGCCTATTTCGCGGACTGCGAATCCCAGACGAACTACGAATCACGAGTCTTGACGCGGGCAATGGCGGTTTGATACAATAACCGCATGAAATCAAAGACACTATTCCTACTCGTGGCCGTTTCTGCGGCCTCTGGCTTCGCTGCAGTTTCGGACGCAGCAAAAAATCCATGCTCCGAAATAACGTTCAGGGAGATGCCGGCGCCGATGCTGTACGGCGACACTTCGCGGAGGGGCGAGAAGCGTCCGTTCGCGAAGGATCCCACGGTGATCCGCCACAACGGCCGCTATCTCATGTACTACAGCGTGTGGTCGTACGACAGGGAACACCTCCCCAAGAACTTCGGAAAGAAGCCAAACGGCTGGTGGGGGGCGATTGCCGAGAGCAAGGACCTTGTCCACTGGAAGCGCGTTGGCGACATCAAGGCCGACGGACTGGACGTGCCCGGCCAGAGGGAGATGTGGGTGGCGCCGTGCGTGAAGAAGATCGACGGCAGGATACACATGTTCGCGCAGTGCCGCGTGGGCAGGGCCAATCCCGCCACGGGCCGGACGGAGTGCCTCATCTGGCATGCGACGAGCGAGGACGGCCTGAACTTCAGGTTCACGGAGACGCGCCCCATGTTCACGCCGCAGAACAAGTGGTCCATCCCCCGCGCCATCGACGCAGAGGTGTACCGCGTGGGCGACAGGCTGATGCTCATGTACGCCACGCGCGAGAAGCCCGGCGCGCAGATCCAGCGCCTCGGCATCGCCTGGGCGCCGTTCGCGAGCGACTGGGCGGCCGACAAGTGGACCGAGCTTTCGACAGCGAAGCCGTTCTTCGAGCCCGAGCTTCCATGGGAGATGAAGTGCATCGAGGCGCCCACCGTTGTGGAGCGCAGGGGAATCTGGTACATGTTCTACGCGGGGGCGTACAACCACGAGCGCCAGCAGATCGGCGTGGCATGGTCCGCAGACGGCGTGAACTTCAGGCGCTGGCGCAACGAGCCCGTGTTCCCGCACGGCAAGCCCGGATCGTGGAACGAGTGGGAGAGCGGCCATCCCGGACTCTTCGTCGACGACGACGGGCGCATCTACCTCTTCTACCAGGGCAAGTCCACCCTCAGGGGCGACTACAGCCTCTCCTGTGTAGAGGTGGTTTTCAAGGACTGACGGCGCAATGCCTAGTCCATTCGCGTATTTAGTGCATTTCGTGATTTAGAAATCTCATCAACGGAGACCCAAAATGAATTCCAGAAAACGATTTCTGTTGGCGTTCGCCGGCGCGTTGGCGCTCGGCGGCATGGGCGCGGCGCCTGATGCCGCATTCCGTGCGCCGCCCAAGGAAAGCCATCCCGAGACGTGGTTCCACTTCATCGGCGGCAACGTGGCGAAGCCGGGCATCACGGCCGACCTCGAGGCCATCAACGGCGCGGGGATCAGTGGTGTGCAGCTCTTCCACGGGCAGTTCGGCGGACCATGGCCGGGCGTCTCGCCGCAGATCACCTGCCTGAGCGAGCCGTGGGACGGCCTTGTGGGGTTCGTGGCGGACGAATGCCGGCGCCTCGGCCTCAGGTTCACAATGCAGAACTGTCCGGGCTGGGCCATGTCGGGTGGGCCGTGGATCAAGCCCGAGAACGCCATGCGCCATCTCACGTGGAGCCGCACCGACGTGGAGGGCGGCAGGCGCGTGGAAGTGAAGCTGCCCAGGTCCGGCGGCAATCAGGACTGGCGTGACTACCGTGACGTGGCGGTGCTCGCCTTCCCCGCAACGGCAGGCGACTGGAACCGCGCCCTCAAGGCGACGGTGTCGAGCGACCTCAAGGGGCTGGCCGCCGCCTGGCAGAACGGCAAGTCCGCAGGCATAAGCCCATACTCGGTCGTGAAGATCGTCTTCGACTTCGAGAAGCCGGAGACCGTGCGCACGGTGGAGTTCCCGTCCATAAACAGCCTCGGCCACGGCTGGTGCTACGAGCCGCAGACGACCGTGACGTGCGAGGCCAACGGACGCGTCCTCTTCGAGCGCGAGCTGCCTGCGGCAAACTGGCAGGACGACAGGCCGGTCACGTTCGCAATGGACGAGACCACGACGAAGCAGCTTGTGCTCACGATCAAGAACAAGCACAACATTTCGCTCGGCAAGGTGCATCTCTTCAGCTCGGCGAGAAACGACGACTGGGAGGCGCAGGCGGGCTGGACGCTCCGCAGGCTGATGCGCAACCCTCACGCGAAGCAGAGCGAAGCCGCATGGGTGAAGAGCGCCGACGTGAAGATTCTCTCGGGCTGCATGAAGCCAGACGGAACGTTCGCGTGGGACGCGCCCGCCGGCAACTGGGCAATTCTGCGCGTGGGCCATGTCAACACTGGCGCAAAGAACGGTCCCGCCCCCAAGGAGGGCACGGGATTCGAATGCGACAAGCTCTCGCCCAAGGGTGCGAACATCCAGTTCGACAACTACATCGGCCGACTCTCCGGCACGGGCGGCGCCGTGAACGGCAAGATCGCCAACATGCTGATGGACAGCTGGGAGTGCAGGCGCCAGACTTGGACCGACGGCCTCGACAAGATGTTTGCCAAGTGCATGGGCTACGACATCTTCGCGTGGATGCCGGCGATATTCGGCTATGTGGTCGACAGCCCCGAGATGACGGCGCGCTTTCTCAACGACTGGCGCGGATTCGTCGGCGAGCTCGTCTCCGAGAACTTCTACGCGCAGATGGCCAAGCGCTGCCACGAAAGGGGCATGACGATCTCATTCGAGACGTCGTTCGGCGACGTGCTGCCCGGCGACGTGATGAAGTACTACAAGCACGCCGACACGCCGATGTGCGAGTTCTGGCAGCCGCGCCAGAGCGGATACGTGGGCTCGCACAACTTCAAGCCCGTAAGGCCCACGGTCTCCGCCGCGCACGTGTACGGCAAGAAGAGCGTGGCAGCCGAGGCGCTTACGTCCTTTGCGCTGACTTGGGACGAAAAGCTGCGCGACCTCAAGTACGTGGCGAACATCCACATGGCGATGGGTGTTTCGCACCTCGTGTTCCACACATACACGCACAACCCGCGCACAGACTGGCTGCCGCCCGGCACCTCTTTCGGCTCGCGCATCGGCACTCCGTTCCTGCGCGGGCAGACGTGGTGGAAGTTCATGCCCGACTTCACCGCCTACCTCGCGCGCTGCCAGGTCATGCTCGAGGCGGGGCTGCCCGTGAACGACGTCCTCTGGTATCTCGGCGACGAGTGGGACCACAAGCCCGACGAAGACGCCGCGTTCCCCGCGGGCCACTCTTACGACTACTGCAATCCCGATGCGTTCCTGAACCGCTTCGCCGTCAGCGACGACGGTTTGTGGCAGACTCCTGACGGCACGTCATACCGCGTGCTCTGGATGCCCACGTGCAAGCGCCTTGCGCCGGAGACCCTCGAACGCATGCGCGCCGGCGTCGAGAAGGGCGGCGTGGCCGCCATGGCTGCTCTGCCGCAAAGCTCCGCCACGCTTGCGGGCGGCAAGCCGGCTGAAGCCCGCTTCCTTGCGGCGTGCAGGGCGTTGGCGGACATCGCCGACTCCGGCAAGACGAAGGGACGTCTGTACATCGGCCGTCCGCTCAATGAGGTGCTTGCCGCCGAGAAGATCGCGGTTGACGTTGACGGCGAAGATGTGCTGTGGAACCACCGCCGTTCCGAGAACGACGACTGGTATTTCATCACGCCGGCGCGCCAGAACATCGGCTTCCAGGGATCGATTTCCTTCCGCGCCGAGGGCGAGGTGGAGATATGGCGCCCCGAGACGGGACGCTCAGCGAAGGCGCCTGTGGCGTCGGCGAAGAACGGCCGCACCACCGTGGCGCTCTCGCTCGCGCCGCACGAAAGCTGCTTCGTCGTGTTCAGGCGCGGCAAGAGTGCGGGCGCCTCCATCGCCGCCGTGGAGAAGGGCGGCAAGGCGCTGCTCACGGGCAAGGGAGGCGCGAAGGCAAGCGCTGTGAAAGTGCTCGAAGCGCGCTACGGAGACCTCGCGACCGAGGGGCGCTGGTTCGACGTGCGCGAGATTCTGCAGGCGGATCTCGACGCGGGCAGGACGCGGGTCGGCGTGAACAACACATGGGCGCGCGGCGATCCCGCCCTCCGCTCCGTCAAGAGCTTCATGGCGCGGCTGCGGCTGCAGGACGGCTCCGAGAAGAGGCTCGAGTGCCGGGAGAACGGCGTGGTCGCCCTGCCTTGCGGCGGCGTTGTGGACAGCGTGTGCGACATCGTTGGCGGCCGCCTGGTGGCGTTCGAGAACGGCGCGTACGGAATAACCGGCGCGGACGGATCAAAGACGAACGCGCAGGTGAAGGACGCGGCGAAGTCCGTCGTACCTGGACCATGGCGCCTGACGTTCCCCGAGGGCTGGGGCATGCCTGGCATGGTGACGCTCGATTCGCTCAAGCCGTGGAAGGAGATCGGCGCAACGCCCGAGGCGCGCGCGTTCTCCGGCACGGCAGTCTACGAGGCGGAGTTCACGGTAGGCGCGCTCGATCCTGGCGCGGTGGTGGTGCTGGACCTCGGCCGCGTGGAGTCGCTCGCGCAGGTAGAGGTGAACGGAAAGAAGTTCGAAGACGTGTGGAGCTACCCGTATCGCCTTGACGTCACGTGCGCGGTGAAGGAAGGCTCGAACAAGCTCAAGGTGAGCGTTACCGACACATGGTTCAACCGCCTCGTGTACGACGCCGGGCAGCCTGTGGAGAAGCGCCGCACTTGGACCATTGCGGGGCCTTCCGCAAACGCGGCGCTGCGTGACTCCGGCCTCATCGGCCCTGTGCGCATTCTGCGTGGCAGCGCGCCCGGTCTTTTGCGAACAAGTCGCTAGACTGGACTGCAGGATTGTGATATAATATTTATAAGTTTTTTTAAGCAATTTCTATACGCAAACTGCTACATGGAGGATTGAGAGATGGTTACGGCGATCATCGTGGCGGCCGGGAAAAGCGAGCGCATGGGCACGGGAACGGACAAGGCGTTTCTAAACCTTGGTCCGCGCCCCGTCGTCGCATGGAGCCTTCTGGCGTTTGAGCGCTGCGCGGATGTGGACAAGATCGTACTCGTCGTGCGCAAGGATCAGGTCAACGCGTCCAAGTCGCTGGCCCGCATGTTCGGCATATCGAAGATGCTCGCCATAGTGGCAGGCGGCGCAAAGCGTCAGGACTCCGTGATGAACGGCCTGAAGGCTCTGGATGTCGACGCGCGTTTCGTCGTGGTGCATGACGGGGCCCGTCCGTGCGTCACTTCCGAGACCATCTCGGAAGTCGTCAAGCTCGCCCGCCGCTGCGGCGCCGCCGTAGTAGGCCGTCACATCTGGGACACAGTGAAGTATGTCGAGAAGGGCACCACCGTGGCCCGCACGGAGGACCGCTCGAAGCTCTGGGCCGTGCAGACGCCGCAGGCATTCGACGTGCGCCTTCTGAAGCGCGCCTACGAAACGGTGGTCGAGCAGAAGAAGGAGGTCACCGACGACGCTTCCGCCGTTGAGCTGATCGGCGAGCCCGTCAAGATCTACGAAACCGAAAAGCCCAATCTCAAGATCACCACGGTAGAGGATCTGAGGATGGCCTCGGCAATAGTTCTGAAGTGACTGCCACATGGGAAAAGTATACGCCATACTCGGTGACATCCACTCCAACATCGATGCGCTTCGCGTCGTTCTGAACGACGCCCGCTCGCAAGGCGTGACCGACTTTGTGTGCGTGGGCGACGTGGTGGGCTACAACGCGGAGCCAGCCGAATGCATACGCATCGTCCGCGACGAGCTGAAATGCCCCGTGGTGCGCGGCAACCACGACCACTACGTGTCGTATCTCGACACTAACCTCGCCGACTTCCACCCAAGCGCGGCGCAGGTGGTGGAGTGGACGCGCAGCCAGCTTTCGGATAAAGACATCAAGTGGCTTCATGACCTGCCGCTTCGTCGTCCCGTCATGGGCTTCATGCTTGTGCACTCGACGCTCGACAAGCCTGAAGACTGGGGCTACGTCTTCGACAACCAGCAGGCTGAGGCGAACTTCAGCTACCAGCTCACGCCCGTGTGCTTCCATGGCCATACGCATGTGCCGATCGTGTACGCGCACGAGGCGCACGGCGTGGTGCACTACGAGCCGCACGACTTCACCATAGAGCTCGGCCAGCGCCTCTTCATAAACGTGGGTTCCGTGGGGCAGCCAAGGGACGGCGATCCGCGCGCCTCATACGTCATATACGACGTGGCCTCGCGCCAGATACGTTTCCGCCGCCTTGAATACGACGTGAAGACCGCCATGATGCGCAATCGCATCGCCGGGCTGCCGGAGAGGTGCGCTACGCGTCTCGAGTTGGGCCGCTGATGAACGGCCGCGAACGAGCAGGAGGAGCAAATGAAAAAAGTTTCACGACTTCTTATGGCGGCGCTTCTTGCGGGATGCGCGGGTTGCTTCTCGTCCAGCGCGCCCGACTCGCGCGCCTGGCTTGTGGCGCCCCGCACGGATCTGCCGCAGCCAGCTGCGCCGGAAGGTGGCGCTGCGTTCGCCGCCACCCGCCTTGGCGTGGTGAACGTGTGCGCGCCGTACGACCGGGCGCCTTTCGTCATTCGCCGCGCCGATGGCTCGGTGGCGTTCGACGCATACAACGTCTTCGCTTCTGCGCCGAATCTCCTGCTGCGGGCGCCGGTGCGCAGCCGTCTGCAGGCTGACGGACGCTTCGGCCACGTGGTTGCGTCTTCCAGCGCGGCCGCAGCAGATGCGCAGGTGGAGGTGACGGTGACGGACCTCTCTCTCGACTGCCGAGACAGCTCTAAGCGTACGGCGCGCGCGGCCGTGAGCCTCGACGTGGTGAAGTCGGGAAGGGGGCCGCGCGACGTTGCGCTCGTCGGATCGGGTTCAGGCGAGGCAGATGCAAGCGCCGGCGACTATTCTGTGGCGTTTTCGGCCGCGTTCGACGCGGCAGTGGCCGAGGCGCTGCGCAGCCTTAAATAAGGCGTGAGCGATTTCTTCAGGAGTTACACTCGGGTGACAAGTCGTCATTCCGATTATGTTATACTATAAACGAAATTTTGCTGTACGCAGTTGGCCCTCCCCTCTGCGTACAGTATTTGTTTTATGGCTGACTCCAGTCACCTTTGGCGGTGCGCGGAACGGCAGGCGTCAGTTTGTCGATACGCATAGATCTGGTCCGGCGCCTTTTTCGCGCGGGTGTGCGGTTTTCCCGCTTGCGCCGTGCAAGGGGATATGGTATCATAAAGGCAAAAGGTGATGAAGTGGTGTCCGTAAAAGCGAACAAGGAGTGAACGATGGCTAAAAGGTCTATCTGCAGTATGGCATCCTCGATCAGGGCGGCGTGCGCGTTTGCGGCGGCGGCAATGTGCGCGTTCATTGCGCCGTTGACTGCGCGCGCGGACGGCGCGAAGCGTCCGATGGCGCTTGTCGTGATGGTTGACGGTATGCGCGCCGATGCTGTGGAGTCGGGCGAGATGCCGAATCTCGAACGCCTCCGCGCCGGCAAATGGCAGAGCGGCTACAAGGCCGCGTGGTCGCTCACCGGCCAGATCGCGCCCGGCTCGGCGCCGTCGTCCGCGCCGAACCACGTTTCAATCGCGACGGGTTTCGGTCCGGCGGACCACGGCGTGACGGCGAACAACGTCCTCGAAGGCGGCACTGCCTCGTCGAAGCCCACGTGGCTCAAGCGCGTGATTGACGAGAAGGACGGCGCGACGGCGCTCTTCGTCTATTCCTGGAGCCCGGACGGGAACATCGCCCCGAACGAGGGCGTGGAGTACATGGGCGGCACGGACGCCGCCAATGCAACGGCGCTCGCCACGCGCCTCGCCGCGGCGAACGCGCCGGACGCGACGCTCTACTTCATCGACTGCGTGGACGCCGCCGGGCACTCCGGCGGGTACTATCCGATGTCCAGCGCCTACCGCGCCGCGCTCGCCGAGGTGGACGGCTACATCGGTGCGTGCCTCTCGGCAATCGCCGGCCGCGCCACTTTCGACCAGGAGGACTGGCTTGTCGTGGTTACCTCCGACCATGGCGGATATAAAACGTACCACGGGCAGATACTCAATTCCCAGGTGCAGTCGTACCAGGCGTACACCGTGCCGCTCGTGATCGCCGGGCGCAGCGTCGCGGAGGGACGCATTCCCGGCCTGCCATACAACTACGATGCGTGCGCGTCCGCTCTAGACCACTTCGGCATAGCAGTCCCCAGCCTGCAGGCCGTGCCGCGCTGCTCCGGCGCCGCGCCGGACGTGGAGCGGCTTCTCTCCGACGGCCTCGCCGTCTATCTGCCGTTCGACGCCGATTCGTCGAACCAGATCGCCGGCAGCGGCGTGACGGCGGAGCCAAGCACGGCGACGGCTCCCGCCGTGACCGTCAACGGAATGACCGGAAGCTACCTGAACATTCCATCCGGGGCGTATCTGAAACTCGCCGGGTCCGAGAACCTGACGTACGAAGGCGGCGACAGGAGCTTCACCGCCGTCGTATGGGTGAACGTGACTGTAACGCCCTCCGGCGACCCGGTCGTCATCGGCAACAAGAACTGGGGCGGAAACGCGAAGGGCGTCTTGCTCTGCCATGGAAAGTCCTACACCTACACGGGAACGACCATCAACATGCAGACTACGGCCTTCTCGCTCAACGCAGGCACCGGCAGCGCCCGTCTCGACATCGGCCCGTTCGACCAGGAGACCGGCAAGTGGACGTTCTACGCGATCACGCGCAACGACGACGGCGTGTTCACGATGTACCAGGGCCGCTCCGACGGCACGCTCGACTGGGCGTCCGCCACGCTCGACGGCTTCGTGCTGAAGAACTATCCCTTCTACATCGGCCAGGACGGCACTGGAGCATATAGCAGCAAGTTCGTGGGCGGAGTGGACGACGTGGCGCTCTGGACGCGCGGGCTGTCGCACGACGAGATCAGGCGGATCTTCGAGAGCGGCCGCGCGGGCGCGAACCTCGGCGACCTCCTGAAGATGGATGCCCACGACGCACCGACGATGGACGTGGCGGCGGAAGGAGGCGCGTACACGCTCGCCTTCGGAGGGCGCCGCACGGGAACGCACGGGCTCTACGTTGCATACGGCGCGGACGACGCTGGGGCGGACAAATACGCATGGGAGTCGTTCGACAAGCTGGCGGACATCGCCGCCGCCACGACGACGTACACCTACACCGTGCCGGACGGGCTGAAGGCCGCGAACGCGAAGTTCCGCTTCTTCCTCATGCAGACGGACGATCTGCCGTATGCGAAGGAAGTGGAGTACACCCATTCCGACGGCACCGCCTGGATCGACTCCGGCATCGCCCCGCGCCGCGAACTGGTAACGGAGTTTGACGTCAAACTTACGGAGAACAACGGCAAGTACCAGAATCTCTTCGGCGCGTTCTGCGTGGACGGGAACAAACTCAGCAACTACGGCATGTGCCGTTATTACGACACGAGTTCTGCGTCCAACAATACGTGGGACCGTGAATACAACTCCGGTAAGGGATACCAGTTTGTCGGCAGTTGCGCGCTGGACACCGACTATCACGTTGTGTTCTCCACGACTAACCTGTTCGTCAACGGCCAGGAGCTGCATAGCGGCATAACGCTGAGCCAGTTTGTCGAGGGCGGCTCCCCGACAATCAATGTGTTCCGTAACGAGAAACTAAAAAGCGACGGCACTTTTATCACATACGACCAGACCATGACCGGATACTTCAGGAACTTCTCGCTCTACACGCCGAAGCGCAAGGTGCGCGACTACGTGCCCGCCGTGGATTCCGAAGGGACGGTCGGGTTGTTCGACGCCGTTACGGGGCAGTTCCAGACGAGCGCGGCGACGGCGTTCACCGCCGGGCCGGA
>JAFXIL010000148.1 GCA_017563185.1 Kiritimatiellia bacterium
AGGCGGATGACGCGGCGGGCGATCGAGAAGTTCCTGTCGCGTCCGAACTACTACCGCATCTGCGGGAAGCCGGTGTTCATGATCTACGAGGTCGGCTCGTTCGTGAAGGGGATGGGCGGAATGGAGAAGGCCGCCGCCGCGCTCCGCCAGTTCGACGCGGACTGCGCGAAGGCGGGGCTTGGCGGCGTGCACATCATGGCGTGCAGCTGGGGGCAGTGCAAGCCGGAGCACATTGCCGCGCTCGGGATCGAGTCCGCGACCATGTACACCTACGCGCACCATGTGCGCCCGAAGGGCGACTACGCGCAGTGGGCGGAGAAGGGGCTTGCGAAGCTTGATTCCGAGAAGGCGCGGCTCAAGAGCCTCAAGGCGTACTTCGCCCATGCGTCCGTGGGTTGGGACAACAATCCGCGTACCCCTGACACGGAGAAGGATTCTGTAGTGACCGGTTCGACGCCGGAGAAGTTCGAGAAGGTCTTGCGCCGCGCCAAGGACTGGTGCGACCGCAACACGCCGCCCGGCTACCCGAAGCTCATCTCCATCAATGCCTGGAACGAATGGATCGAGGGCTCGTATCTCGAACCCGATGAAAAGCACGGCATGGGCTACCTTGAGGCCGTCAGCCGCGTGTTCGTCCGCTGAAAGACGTCGGGAAGTGACCGCTTTTAGCGAAAAATACGTTGCCGTGGAGGGGCCTTCTGAGCCATACGGTTGTGCTGGCCGTGGGCGGCGGGTATCTCGTCGCCTAGGCGAGCAGTCCCGAGAACGTCACATTCAAACCCGAAGGCCAAGAAAAGGCAAAGACCATGATGGCGGAAAGCAAAGCAAGAATATTCATCTGTTCTGCGGCAGTTGTCGCGTTGGCAGTCGGGGCGGCGGAGAATGATGCGCCGTGGCGGTTCCGGCACTACCGGTTCAAGATCGACGACTGCATGGGCGAGCGGATCGGCGTGCAGCTTTCCGAGTTCCGCCTGTTGAACGGCGGCAAGGACGTGACGCCGCTCCGTTCCGGCTTCTCGCACGGCGAGGGCATGGACTCGAGCGTAAGGTCTCCGATCAGGCAGGCGGTGGACGGCGACCTCAACACGAAATGGTACTCCGTCAACGGCGCGAGCGGCAAGGACATGTCGAAATGCTGGCTGCAGATCGACTACGCCGAGCCGCAGTCCGTGACCGCCTACGACTGGGCGACGGCCAACGACCGCTGGCTCGGCGAGAAGCCGCGCGACAAGCGCGACCCGATGGCGTTCCGTCTTCTCGGCAGCGACGACGGCAAGACGTGGACGGAGCTGGACGCGCGCAGCATCGGCGAGAAGAAGATCAAGCGCAACGCCTGGACCGGTCCATACTCTCCGCTGCGCGGCGAATCCTTCACGGCCCACCCGATGCTCACGCGCGACGGGCGGCGCATGATCTCGCGCAAGAACGCTGCCGGCGAGACGGTTTACGAGCTCGTGCCAACAAACCGCCTGCCCGCCAACCTCCCGCCGGTGCGCGAATGGAAGCTCTACGGACTCAAGTCGTCGCACACCGACGTTGGCCTCCACAACTCGCAGTACATCCAGCGCCACGGAAGCGTCAGGCGCATCGACGAGGCGGCTCGGCTCATCGACGCCGACAAGCGTTCCGATTCCGATCCGGCAGCCTACCGCTATGTGATGGAGGGCGCGTGGTTCTGGAACAACTACCACCAGGACAAGGGCATGGACGCCGCGTGGCGCATCGTCACCAACTACATGGCGCGCGGGCGCATGGACGTGGGCGTGACGTGCGCTGGCAACCACACGCACTTCTACTCCGCGACGGAGATCGACCGATCCACCCTCACAAAGCGCATGCTTGAGCAGAAGTGGGGCATCCACACGCGCACGTTCTTCATGTCCGACAATCCCGGCCTCAGCTGCTCGCTGATCGATCCGTACGTCCGCGCTGGCGTGCGCTACTGCTTCTTCGCGCCCAACCAGTGGAACCCCATCCGCTCGACCATCTGGAAGATGCGGAAGAAAATGCTCACGTCCCACCCCGACTACAACAACCCCGACCTTCAGGGCGGCGGCAACCGGATCGCCGTCTCATACGACCTCGACCTTCCGATGGTCTTCCGCTGGAAGGCGCCGGGCGGGAAGGAGTCGCTGCTCGTCTGGTGCTCCACGCACTACGGGCGCGGGTACGAGCGGCTGGGACTGACAAGCGGGGGCAAACCGTCGTTCATCGCAGGGGCCGAGGCGCGCATGCCGGGGTTCCTGAAGATGCTGGAGAGCAAGTATCCCTACGACGTGTGGCTCGCGGGCGTCTATTGCGACGACGAGTGGCCGAACGCCGGCTTTGCGGACTTCGCGGCGAAGTGGAACGAGAAGTGGCTTTGGCCGCAGTTCCGCACGGTGGGACGCCTCGACGAGCCGTTTGAGTACCTAGAGGAGAAGTTCGGCGACAAGATACCCACGCTCACGGGCGAGATGACGAGCGGCTGGCTGCAGCACGCCGTCTGCGCCCCGGAACTTCTCGCCGACAAGCTCAACATCGACCGTAAGCTCGAGACGGCGGAGCGTCTCGGCACGTTCGCCGGCACAATCGACCGAGGGGCAGTCGACCGCGCGTGGTGGTATCTGATCCTCTACGATGAACACTCCTACGGCGTGAGCGGCTACAAGGGGCGTAAAGTGTTTGAGACGTGGATGCAGCGCCGCGACTGGCTTGACCGCGCCGCCGCAACGGCCTCCAACGAACTCGCCAAGGCCGTTACGAAATTGGGGTTGGGGTTGAACGAATTGTCCACAAATGACAATAGCCACAATTGTTCACAAATCACAAATACAAATTCTCTCCGCACCTCCGCGTCTCTGCGCCTCTGCGTTAAAAATAATCCTGTCAAAGACGGCGTCACCGAGAACCGTTGGTACCGCGTGGCCGTGACGAACGGCGTGATCTACTCCATCTACGACAAGGAGCTGAAGCGCGAGCTGATCGACGGCCCCGCCAACCGCTTCATGTACACCCGCGACAACCACAAGACGTGGGAGGCGGAGCCCGAGAAGGCGCTGGGCGCGAATGTGACGCGCCACGTGTACCTGGCTGAGAACGAGAAGCGCATCGACATCGAGGACCGCTTCGAGCATGCGCGCGACCTCTTCAACGTAAAACGCTACTACCGCTTCGGCTACCTTGCGTTTCCGTTCGCCGTTCCGGACGGTGTGTTCCGCGCGCATCTCAACGGAACGGTTATCCGTCCGTACGAGGACTGCCATCCGATGACGACGGACGCCTACTGCGCTGTGCGCGACTGGTGTCTCGTGGAGAATGCCGACTTCGGCGTGGCTCTGATGATGCGCGACTCTACGCTCACGGAGTTCGGCGAGATCCATCCCGACAAGACGTGCTACACCGGCAAGCCGCCGAAGGGAAAGACTGCCATATATCCGTACCTCTTCACGGACTGGCTGCAGATGCACCAGCCCGACGGTGATTCGATGAACTTCACGTTCCGCTTCGCGATCACGTCGTATGCGAAGGTAGGGACGCGCGTCCCGCGCGTCCGCGGTCACGCGGGACGCGTGACCCTACCGGAAATCGCACGCATCTGCGAGGACTGGCTTGATCCGTATGCGAAATGGATGCGCGAACACAACGTTCCGCGCGTCACCCGTGAAACGGTCGCGGAACCGCCGCCGGGCTGGACGGGCCTTATCGAAAAGCCGCGTGCGGGACACGGCGAGAAGGACGGGCAGATGTACATCCTCTGGGGTGCGGAGATGTCGCCCGCCTTCGACCACTACGAACTCTGGCGCGACGGCCAGTTCCTCGCGAACGTCACGAACGAGGTCCCCAACGGGATTCCATATCGCGTCGCCCGCTATGAAGACCTGGGACTCCCCACGCACTCGCGCCACGAGTACCGCATCCGCAAAGTGTGGAAGGACGGGCACAAGGATCCGTTCGGCGAGCCG
This sequence comes from Kiritimatiellia bacterium, assembly GCA_017563185.1. Taxonomy (GTDB): domain Bacteria; phylum Verrucomicrobiota; class Kiritimatiellia; order RFP12; family UBA1067; genus RUG572. Next base: position 3,945 of record JAFXIL010000148.1, read on the forward strand.
TTCTGGGGCCTGACGCGGGCGATGAGCGAAGAGACGCTTGCCGGGATTGCCAGCGAATGAATGCGGAGAGGCACTAGGCACTAGGCGCTCTTTATGCTATACTATCCGCCATGGCAGCAGAATTCAGAAAAAATGGCGGCAGGGGTTTTCGCGGAGGCAAGCCTCCGTTCTTCAACAGGCACAAAAAGCGGCGGCATGGTGGCCGTCCTAATCCGCATTTCGGCCTTGCGGAGAAGGACGACGCGCCAAAGGTGCCACCGCTTCCGACGGATCCTCCGCCCGCCGCATACGAGGCGAATGTCTTTGGCAGGCTCGACGCGCGCCTCCAGTATGCAATCGCGGATGCAGGCTACACCGTTCCCACGCCGATTCAGGAGCAGGCGATACCGCACCTTCTAGAGGGGCGCGACCTGATCGGCTGCGCGCAGACGGGAACGGGCAAGACCGCGGCCTTCATGCTGCCGATACTCAACCGCCTCCTGCTGAGCGGCGGCGAGTGTGCGCCCGGCCATCCGCGCGCGCTCGTTCTCTCGCCCACGCGCGAGCTCGCCGCGCAGACGGCCGAGAACGTGGCCAAGTATTCGAAATACGCCGGGCTGCCGTTCGCGGTGGTTTTCGGCGGCGTGTCGCAGGTGCCGCAGGTGAAGGCGCTCAAGAAGGGCGCCGAGACGGTTATCGCCACGCCGGGGCGGCTCATGGATCTCATGACGCAGGGCCACGTGTTCCTCGACAAGGTTGAGCTCTTCGTGCTGGACGAAGCCGACCGCATGCTCGACATGGGCTTTCTTCCGGACATCAAGCGCATCATCTCCCAGCTGCCGCCGAACAAGGTGGCCGAAGGCGCCACGGCAAACGGCGTTGAGGGCAAGATGCGCCAGTCGCTCTTCTTCTCGGCCACGCTGTCGCCCGAGATACGCGAGCTTGCCGGCGAGCTTGTGCACGATCCTGTGCAGATCATGATCAGCCCCGAGGCGCCCACGGTGGACAAGATCGACCAGAAGTGCATGCTCGTTGAGAAGGGCAGCAAGGACAGCCTTCTCGTGCATCTTCTCGAATCTCATCCGCAATGGTACCGCGTGATCGTCTTCGCCCGCACCCGCCATGGCGCCGATCGCGTGGAGCGCAAGCTCGGCAAGGCCAACATCGTCGCCGCGGCCATTCACTCCGACAAGACGCAGAACCAGCGCACGCGCGCCCTCAAGAGCTTCAAGGACGGTCGCACGCGCGTTCTGGTGGCCACCGACATCGCAAGCCGCGGCATCGACGTGCCGGACATCGACGTGGTGGTGAACATGGATCTGCCCATCGAGACGGAAAGCTATGTGCACCGCATCGGACGCACCGCGCGAGCGGGCGGCAGCGGTACGGCGATCTCGTTCGTAGCGGCCGAGGAGGTGAACCTTCTTCGCGCCGTCGAGCGCTTCATCAAAAAGTCCATTCCGATCGACCGCGAGCAGCCGTTCCACTCCGAGCTCGCAGAGGAGAAGATCGCCGCGCGCAATGCAGGCGGCGGCAAGGGCGGGAAAGTCAGGAAAGGTCCATACGGCCGGCCGGCCGCGCATGACGACCGCGGCGCTCCTCCGCCGCCTCCGTGGATCCGCGGCGGGGCGCACAACAAGAAGGGGCAGGCCCGCCATCCGGGTTCCCACTTCTGGGGCGGCCCCAAGAATGGCGGCGGCGGCAAGAAGTTCGTGCATCCGGCAAACGCCAAGCGCCACAAGCGCCCGCGCACCAACTTCGAGGGCCGCGACCAGCCCGACTTCGGCCGCGGCTAGGCGGGCTGCCAAATGCCGAACCGGCGGGTGTAATGCGCGCATCGCCAACACCAATTCGCTATTTTGCCATTTGCGGAAGGGCCGGGTTTATGATAAACTATGGGCCATGAAAAAAATGTGCCTGGCAACAGCTCTTGTAGCATCTATCGCCTGGCTTTCCGTCGCCGCCGAGGCGCCGGAAATGCCGGTTTCGCTTCTCGCCGACCCCTCGGCGACAATCGCTGCCGCCGCAAAGGCCACGCGCGAACGCTTCCCTGACGCCGACAGCGTCACCATCGACGACCGCGTGCACACGCGCTTCGAGCCCGACGGCACCGACATCATGTGGGACGACGAATGGGTGAAGGTGCTCACCGAGAAGGGCGTGCGCTCGCATACGGGGATTTCGCTCGACTACAACGACCGCTACGGCGACGCGGGAATCCTGTGCGTAGAGATCGTGGGCGTGGACGGCAAGGTGCGTCCAGTCGACTTCAAGAAGACGCTCAAGGTGGCCACGGACAACTCGTCCATGGGCGCGAACATCGTCGATCCGCACGACAAGACGCTCTCCTGCACCGTGCCAGGCCTCGAGCCGGGCGAAATCCGCCATGTGCGTTTCTTCCGCCGCACCCGCAAGGCGCGCATGCGCGACACGTGGGCGGACATCAACGTGCTCGAGCAGACGCAGCCCATCGTGGCCACCACCATCACCGTCGACCAGCCCAAGGGACTCCCCGTCCTCCACGCCATTCTGCGAAACGGCGTGAAGAAGGACGGCAAGGACACCGTCGTGCGCGCGCCCGACGCCGACCTCCCAGACGGCCGCAAGCTGCTGAAGTGGACCGCGCGCGACGTTCCGCAGGCCTTCCCCGAGCCCAGCATGCCCGCGTTCTCGCGCTGCGTGCAGGGCCTGCGCCTCTCCACCATCAAGGACTGGCCCACCGTGTCGCGCTGGTACTGGGATCTCTGCATTCCTCACCTTGCGAAGACAACTCCCGCCATGACGAACGCCGTCGAGAAGATCGTCAAGGGCTGCGCCACCGAGGAGGCGAAGATCCGCGCGCTCTACAAGTTCGTCTCGCAGGAGGTGCGCTACATGGGCCTCACGCTCGAGGACGACGCGCCGGGCTACGAGCCGCACGACGTCAACATCACCTTCGACAACCGCTACGGCGTGTGCCGCGACAAGGCCGCGCTTCTCGTGGCGATGCTGCGCATCGCCGGCGTGAAGGCGTTCCCCGTGCTGATCCACGCAGGCGCCAAGATAGACGTGGAGGCGCCGATGCCGTACTTCAACCACGCGATCGTGGGCGTTGACAGAGGGCTTGGGAAGCAGTATCTGCTGATGGATCCCACCGACGAGTCGTCGAAGGACCTCTGCCCGGCGTATCTCTCGGACAAGTCGTATCTGGTGGCGCGTCCAGAAGGCGAAACTCTGCTCGTCTCGCCGGTGGCGCCCGTCGAGGCGAACATGCTGCGCGTGGAGTCCACAGGCTCCCTTGACGCCGAGGGCACGCTGCTTCTGACGACCTCCTACTCCTTCACCGGCATCAACGACACGTACGTGCGCCATTCGCTGCTGCGCAAGACGCCCGAGGAGCGCCGCCGCTGGTTCGAGGGGCTCGTGCGCAGCATCTCGGCCGGTGCAGAGCTGCTCTCCTTCGAGCTGGAGCCTGTCGACCTGCGCGACACGGACGCGAAGCTCTGCGCGAAGACGATCGCCCGCTTCCCTGGCTTTGTCATGCGCGGCAAGACGCGCGACACGCTGCGCCTGCCCCTCGTTACGGAGAACTTCAACCTCGCGAACAGCATCCTCGGCAGAAGCACGGCCCTCCTGAAGCGCCGCTTCCCGCTTGAGCTGCCGTTCACGGCGGGCGTGGAGGAGAAGGTGCGCGTGGCGCTCAACGAGTCCGTCGGCGAGGCTCTGGTGCTGCCTGGCGCCGTGGATGCGCGCGCCGGCGGCACTAAGGACGCCCCCGCCTACCGCTACACGCGCTCCGTCGCGTGCGAAGGCGGCGCGCTTGCCGCCACGAGCGCTCTCAGGATCTCCGGCGTCAACTTCTCGGTGGACGAGTACAAGGCGCTGCGCGCTGCGCGCGAGGAGGCGGAGACCGCCGAGCGCGAAACGCCTTCCTTCGCCGCGCGCTCGAACGAGGACGCGAACATCCGCGTGCGCGAGGAGAGGACGATCACCCACTACACGAGCCCGACTTCGTGGGTGCAGACGAACATAGTGGAGCGCGAGGTGCTCACCTACAAGGGCAAGAAGGACGCGAGCGAGTTGAAGTTCAACTACGCTCCGTGCACGCGCTCTGTGGAGCTGGTGGAGGCGACGGTGAGCAACCGCGACGGGCGCTCGTTCAAGGTGTCGCCGCACGAGATCAACGAGATGGACGCCTCCTGGGTGGCGTCTGCGCCGCGCTACCCCGCTTCTAAGATACTCGTCGTGAACCTGCCCGGCGTCGAGATCGGCAGCGTTGTGAGGTATGTCGTGGCGCGCGCCGTTACGAACGCCCCGGTGGCGCAGGCCTTCGCGTACACATTTGGCGGCAGGTCGCCGGTGGACTACGAGAGCGTGGAGCTGCACGTGCCGCGCGGGATGCCGTTCAAGGTCTCGAACTTGAAGTTCTTGAAGGACGGCGGCGAGTGCCGCTGGCCGGGCGGAGAGTTCACGGTGGTCACCAACGCGGCGGGCGCGCGCACGTTCACGTGGAAGATGAAGGAGCCGCCGCGCCTTCCGAACGAGCCGATGCAGCCATCCCTGGCGCGTTGGCGGCCCACCTTCGCCGTTTCGACTGCCGACTGGAAGGCGTACGGAAAGTCGCTGACGAAGCCGCTTGAAGCGGCGCGCGAACGCGGCAGCGAGGCCGCGGCGGCGAAGGCGAAGGAGCTGGTGAAGGACTGCCGCACGCCGGAGGAGCGGATCAAGGCGATACGCTCGTTCCTCGCCCGCAATCTCAGGGTGACGGGGCCGAGCCTCTTCGAGCTGCCGTTCGACAGGGCCTTCACTGCGCCGGACGTGGTGCTGGCGGAGGGCTATGGCTCCGATGCGGACCGCATGAACCTCGCCTTCGCGATGATGGAGGCGGCGGGCTTCGACTGCTCGTTCGCGCTTGCCACATCCGACGCGCACGGCTTCCGCCAGAAGGATTCCGCGAGGCGTGCGATGCCGCGCCCAACGTCGTTCACGGCGCTCCTTCTGCGAGCGGAGTGGCGCGAGGGCTGGGTGCCTTTCATGCGCACGGTGCGCACGTTCTGGTACGGCGGTGAAAACGAGTACACTCCGGCGGCGGCTAGCTTCTGGCACGGAGACTCCTTCTACGATCCGCAGCGCGACGAATTCGGGCGCGTGGATTGCGGCGCGGACTGGGTGCCGCGGGCGGAGAGCGTGATGAAGCTTGACGTTCGCCCGAACGGAGCGGTGGACTTCACGGTGAAGAACCGCACCTGGGGCGCCGCCGTGGGCAGGAGAAGAAAGGACTTCGCCGAGATACTGCCCGAGGCTCGCGAGCGCTTCTACCAGCAGCTTCTTGGCGGAATCGCGCAGAACGCCACCGCCACGTCTCCGCTCGAGACGGATGTGAAGGGCTATCCGTTCGAGATGTCATTCTCCGCGTACGCCGAGGGCTATGCCGTGTCCAAGGGCGACGCGCTCACCCTCGAGCTGCCCGCTTTCCAGTCCAGCGTGTTCGGCGTGGGCAGCGCCGCCCAGCGCCGCTCGCCCATCTACCTGAGCGGCACCGACAGCGACGTGGACGACTTCGAGATCGTATTCCCCGAGGGCTACACCGTAGTGGAGAGCATCCCCTCGTCCTTCGTGATATGGAATCCCAAGTCCGCGGAGAAGTGGCTTGAGCACAAGGTGACGCACGAGGTGAAGGACGGCCGCCTGCACGTGCACGTGGTGCGCACGGAGCGCCGCGCCTCGGCCGCGCAGCTCGGCGCTGACTTCTTCCCGTACCTCAAGGGATGGAACACGCGCGCCGCCTCGCGCGAGGCGCGCACGATCACCGTGAGAAAGATAGGCAGATAAGGAGCAGACGATGAACACGAACGAAATGGATGATTTCGAGCTGTTCGGCGGCGAGGCACCGGTCGAACGGCCGCAGCAGAGGCCGCAGCGCACGCAGCAGGAGACCGCTCAGGGCGGCGCGCCGCAGGCCGACCCATCGCGCGGCTCGCGCTCCACGCTGGCCGACACCGCCGCCGCCGTCGCCAGGCGAAAGAAGGAGAGCGAGCGTACCGCCCTCGTGCACGAGATCATGCTCATCGTCGGCTTCCTGCTGGTGCTGGCGGCTGGCTGGTTCGTGTGGCGCGCCTACATGAACAAGAAGGCCGAGATGGAGAGGATGCGCCACGAATACGAGATGCAGGAGCAGCAGAAGCAGGCAGAGATCGCAAAGGCCCAGCAGGAGGAGCTGAGGGCGTACCGCGAGAAGCTGCGCAAGGAGAAGGAGGCGAAGGATCTTGCGCTGAAGAAGGAGCGCGAGGCGCGTCTCGCCGCTGAGAACGCGAAGCGTGCCGAGCAGGAGAAGGCCCGCAGGGCGACCGAGCGCATCAAGAGCCTTCTCGCGGCGTACCGCGGCGCGGAGATCGACTACTACAAGAACGCCGTGGACGCGGAGCGTCCCGACAAGGTCGGCGCGGAGGCTCTCTTCGTGTGCCTAATGCCGGGAGGTGGCTCGGGGTACGAGCTCTACGAGGTCCGCACGAAGTCCGACGGTAAGATGGACACGACGAGACTCAACGACAAGGGCGCTCCCGATGCGGTTGACGAGAAGACGTTCGGCGACATGCTCAAGTCGGTGCCAAGCCTCATCCTGCGCGACCGCGGGCAGGACTTCACCTCGCGCGGCGACGTGAAGGCGTATCTGCTCGACCCCACCCGCGCCAGGCGTGGTCTACGTGGCGCTGTGAACATGTGCCCAGCGCCCAGCGCCGACTCCGTGTTCTCGCCGTCGCGCGAGGACTTCGGCGCGCTCTACGACGTGGCCCGCACGCTGGGCTGCTCGAAGACGGCGTTCAAGTACAAGGTCTACGTGCGCGGCGGAGGTCTCTCGGATCCAGTGTTCGTGAAGGAAATGGGCTTCGGCGAGGAGATCGGGCGCGCGGATCTGCGCGAGGCGGTGAAGAGGTCGCTTGAGGCCACTAGCCGCGGCAGACGCGTTGACGACGCGGGCGCCGAGAGCGTGCTTCGCGCCGCGCGGGTCGAGTTCCGCTCGGAGATCGGCGGAAAGGGAGCGCGGTGAAGCAGGCGTACGTCAACGGCGAACTGATCTCGCCCGAGGCGGTCCAGTTCGAGATGGATCGCCTGATGAAGTTCTATCTCGAGCACGGGGTAAAGGCCGAGGAGATAAAGCCGAACCTCGAGAAGCTGCTCGAGCGCGCCCGCGAGCAGGCGATAGGCGCGAAGCTACTGCTGAAGCGGGCCGAGCAGCTCGACATGCCCGTGCCGGATTCCGAGCTGGATGCCGAGATCGAGAAGATCGTGACGCAGATGGGCGGCCGCGCCAATTTCTCGCGCGCCCTCGCGATGCAGAAGATGAGCGAGGACGAGCTGCGCGCGCAGGTGCGCAAGGGCTGCCGCGTGAACGCGCTTGTCCGCCAGGCGTGCCAGGGCGTGCCCGAGCCGGAGGAGGCCGACGTGGCGGAGTACTTCGCCGCGCACAAGGCCGAGTTCACGACGGAGGAGGGCGAGCCGCTCACGCTCGTGGACGTCGCCGACCAGATACGCGACCTGCTGCGCCACGAGGCGAGGGGTCGCGCGGTGGACGCCTTTGTGGCGGAGCTTCGCGAGAAGGCCACGATCGAGTACAAGTGACGGAGAGGCGATGTCGCAGGAATGGAACATCAGAAGCCGCGGGCATGTGTGCACGATATGCCAGAAGCAGCTTGTGGACAAGGCGCCGGTGGTGTCCGTGCTCAAGGAGGCCGAAGGTGGATACGAGCGTCTTGACTGCCATCCCGAATGCTGGAACACGGCCCCGCGCGACTGGGAGCCGTTCAGCTTGTGGGAGGGCGTGTACAAGGCACCGCCCCCGCCCGACGCGCGCAAGGAGCCGCTGAAGAAGGAGACGGCCGACGAGCTTCTGCGCCGCCTCATCTCGCTCGACGACCCGGCGATGAAGAACGTCGTTTACGTGCTCGCTGTGATGCTGGAGCGCTCGAAGATTCTCGTGGAGCGCGACGCGCACGAGCAGGAGGACCGCACGATCATCCGCGTCTATGAGCACCGCAAGACAGGCGAGAGCTTCGTGGTGCTCGACCCGCGCCTGAGGCTTGAGAACATCGCCGAAGTGCAGCAGCAGGTGGTGGCGCTTCTCTCCGGCACGAAGACGCTTGGCGAAGTCTCCGAATCAGCCGATGCGGAACCACAAACCACCTGACCACAAACCACCCGGCTATAACTTGGAGGGAATATGACTCAGCTTGAAGCGGCCCGCAAGGGCGTTGTGACCGATGCCATGAAGACAGTGGCCGCAGACGAGAACGTAGGCGTGGAGACTGTGCGCGCTGCCGTTGCGAGCGGCGAGGCCGTGATACCGCTCAACATCCACCACGCGAACGCGCGCGCGGTAGGAGTGGGGCGCATGTTCACCACGAAGATCAACGCGAACCTCGGGCGCAGCGTGACGCATTCGGGGAAGGGCGACGAGCTCGAGAAGCTGAAGATCGCGCCCGAGGCGGGCGCGGATTTCGTGATGGACCTCTCGGTGGGCGCGGACGACCTTAGGGCGATACGCCAGGGGATGCTGGACGCGAGTCCGCGTCCGCTCGGCACAGTGCCCGTGTATGAAACCGTCTCGCGCCTCGCGGGCGACATTCCGAAGATGGACCCCTCGTTCTTGATCGACGTCATACGCGCGCAGGCCGAGCAGGGCGTCGACTTCATGACGCTTCACGCAGGCCTTCTTCTGCGCCACATTCCCGCAGCGATGAAGCGCAGGATGGGGATCGTCTCGCGCGGCGGCGCGATCATGGCGGAGTGGATGCTTGAGAACGGAGCGGAAAATCCGCTTTACGAACGCTGGGACGAGGTGATGGACGTTCTCGCGGAGCACGACGTGACGGTGTCGCTGGGCGATGGCCTAAGGCCTGGCTGCCTTGCGGACGCTTCGGACGACGCGCAGTTCGGAGAGCTGGACGTTCTCGGCGAGCTGGTGGACCGCTGCCGCGCGCGCGGCGTGCAGGTGATGGTGGAGGGGCCTGGACACGTTCCCTTCGACCAGATCCAGATGAACATGGAGCGCCAGCAGGAGGTCTGCCGCAAGGCGCCTTTCTACGTGCTTGGTCCGGTCACCACCGACATCGCCCCTGGCTACGACCACATCGTCTCTGCAATCGGCGCCACGGCTGCCGCCACATACGGCGCGTCGCTGCTCTGCTACGTGACGCCCGCCGAGCATCTTGGCCTGCCCGACGGCGAGGAGGTGCATCAGGGCTGCATCGCCTACAAGATCGCCGCGCACGCGGGCGACGTGGCGCGCCATCTGCCCGGCGCGCGCGACCGCGACGACGCGATGGCCGCCGCGCGCGCAGAGTTCGACTGGGACCGCCAGTTCGCCCTTTGCCTTGATCCCGCGCGCGCCAAGGCGCGCTGGCTCAAGACCCGCGCATTCACCGACGAGGCCCATGGCGACGACCACTGTTCCATGTGCGGCAAGCAGTTCTGCGCGGTGCGGACATCCCGCCGGATCCGCGAACTTGCGGCAAGAATGCCAAGTGCCTAGCGCCTAGCGCATGGCGCCTGGTGATTCATCGTTGATAGGCGGACGGTTTTTTTGATATAATCTTCATCAGCAGAAATCTTCTTCAAAAAAAGGCGTTAATCATGGACTACAAGTGGAAGTTCTTCAAGTCTGCGCGGTGTGTGCAGGTAAAGCTAGATTCCGGCGCCGACGTTGCCGCAATCGGCGAGCTGGACGAGAAGCTCTGGACGGTGCTGTCGGCGTCCACAGACGCCCTGCGCTTCGACGCCGAGACTCTCAAGCAGCTCGACTCGGACGGCGATGGACGCATCCGCGTGCCGGAAGTGCGCGCCGCAGTTGAATGGCTCGTGAAGCGCTTCAAGAACCTCGACTTCCTCCTTGCGCGCAAGGACGAGATATCGCTTGCGGATCTCGACGAATCCACCGATGACGGCAAGGCGCTGCTCAAGTCCTTCAAGAACATCCTCTCCCGCGCCGGCCGCGCCGAGGGTACGTCCATCTCGCTTGCCGACGTCACAGGCACCACTACGATCTTCAACGGCCAGCCGTTCAACGGCGACGGCGTGATCACAGTGAAGTCCACCACCGACGCCTCAATCTCCGCCGCCATCGCCGCCATCATCTCCGCAGAAGGCGCGGTGGCCGACCGTAGCGGGGAAGACGGCGTCGACAAGGCCAAGGTGGACGCCTTCTTCGCCGATGCCTCCGCATACCTTTCATGGCTCGACGGCGAAAAGGCCGTTGCCTCCCTCGGCGACAAGACGGCCGCCGCATACGCCGCATTCTCGGCCGTCGAGGCGAAGATCGACGAATACTTCACCCCGCCCGAGGACATGCCTCTCGTTGCGGCGGACCCCACGCCGTTCCTCCCGCTCGCATCTGGCGTGAATCCGCTCTGGCAGGGACGTTTCCGCGCATTCGCGGAGGCCGCCGCAGCCCCGGTGCTCGGCGTGGAGGGGGTGGAGTCCATCACCCGCGACGAATGGGCCGCGATCAAGGCTAAGCTTGCACCATACGGCGCATGGCTTGCCGCCAAGGCAGGCGACGCCGTTGCCGGCGTAGGCGGCGAGAAGCTCGCCGAGCTCGTGAAGGGCGGCAAGGTCCAGGCCGAGATCAACGCGCTCATCGGGAAGGATCTTGCCCTCGCCGACGAATACTCGCGCCTTGTTGACTGCGAGCGCGCTCTGCGCTACGCCGCAAATCTCATGGACTGGCTCGAGAACTACGTGAACCAGGCCTGCCTCTACGACGCCTCGCGCGATAGCGTGTTCCGCACCGGCACGCTCGTGATCGATGGTCGTGCCTGCAGCCTCTGCTTCCATGTGGCCGACGAGGCCGCGCACGTAGCGCTCGCCGAGCGCAGCAAGTGCTGCCTCCTCTACGTGAAGCTCTCCCGCAAGGCGACCGGCGAGGCGCGCGAAGTGTGCGCCGTCGTCACGGCCGGCTCCACCGCTTCGCTCTACGCGGGCCGCAACGGCATATTCTACGACTGCGCGGGCAATGACTGGGACGCCGTAGTCTCGAAGGTGGTGGAGGCGCAGGTCTCCCTCAAGGAGGCGTTCTGGGCGCCGTGGGCGAAGATAGCCGGCACGATCTCGGAGCAGTGCAAGAAGTTCATGTCGGCCAAGCAGGACGCCGCCGTCGCCAAGGTGGGCGCCGTTGCGACCGCGGCGGCCACGCCTCCTGCGGCCCCTGCCGCCGCTCCTGCTCCAAATGGCGCTGCGCTCGCCTCCAGCGTGGCTGCGATCGGCATCGGCATCGGCTTCGTTGGCGCGGCGTGCGGCGGGCTACTTTCCATCCTCACGAAGACGCCCGTGTGGCAGACGCTTCTCGGTGTTCTCGCGATCATCCTGCTTGTTTCGCTGCCTAGCGTCATCCTCGCGTGGTTCAAGCTGCGCGCGCGCGATCTCGGCGCGATTCTCAACGCATGCGGATGGGCGGTGAACAGGCCGCTCACGTTCTCGTTTGGCCTTGCGCGCACGTTCACGCGCCCGGCGGACATGCCGCTCGGCGCTGCCGTGGCGCGCGATCCGTACGCATCTCACGGCTGGCTGAAGCTTGTGTTTGCGCTTCTGCTGGTCGCGGGCATTGCGGCCGGAGTGTGCTGGAAGATGAAGTGCTGGCCGTTCTCGTGCAGCGGCAGGTGCGACAAGGCCGTGGCCCCTGCGGCTGAGACTGCGGCGCCCGCCCCCGCACACGCCACTTCCGCCACGCCGGCGCCTGCGGCCCCCGCGCTGGAGGCCGCGAAGTGAGCGCGGCGCCGCGCAATGCAGACTGCGAGTCGCTCAACCGCCGTTTCGGCGCGCCAGGGCGCATAGTGTTCCGTCCGTCACGCCACGATGCGCCCATTGCGGTGCTCGCAAACCAGTATGGCACGGTGGAGATGTCGCTCTTCGGCGCGCAGACCATCTCGTACCGTCCAACGGGCAACATGCCCGTTCTGTACATGCCACACCAGTACGACGATTCGCCCGCCGGCGTCGAGATACATGGCGGCATACCAGTCTGCTGGCCGTGGTTCGCGGCCAACGGACCCGAAGGCGCGCCAAAGCACGGCCTCGCCCGCTACGCGCGTTGGCGCGTGAAGGGCTCTGAATATTCAGAGGACCTCACGGAGCTGACGCTTGCGTGCGCGAGCGACGACGCCACGCGTGCCGTGTGGCCTCACGACTTCGAGCTCGAGCTGAAGGTTTCCGTGTCGATGAAGCTCACGCTCGCCCTGCACGCCAAGAACACAGGCTCCGATCCGTTCGACGTCACCGAGGGCTTCCACCCGTACTTCCTCGTGCGCGACCGCGACCGCTCCGAGGTGCTCGGGGTTGACGGTTGCCAGTTCACCGACACGAACGAGCCCGAGAAGACTGGCCGCGTGTGGACTGGCGCCTGCGAGGTGCATGGCGGCGGCAGCAAGATCTTCGACGTGACCAGATACGAGTACGTGCTGATGGACCACGGCCTCAACCGCGCCATAGCCGTCGTCTCGCGCGGCAACCGCCGTCTCGTGGTGTGGAATCCTGGCGAAGAGAGCGCCGCGAACGTGGAGGCGTTCGGCGAAGAAGGGTGGAGGAAGTTCGTGTGCGTAGAGCCCTGCTCCACGCCCTGTGACGTCGCCTACACCCTCAAGCCGGGCGAGAGCCACGACCTCCTGATGGCGGTGCAGAGCGTGCCGAACGACGGTAGCGTGCATCCGCGCCACAGTTGATTTCTTTTTCACCCCCTTGACGGCGGCGGGGTGATTTGATAAACTTTAAGACCGTTCCCACGGAAAGGTGGCAGAGCCTGGTTGAATGCACATGACTCGAAATCATGCATACCGCAAGGTATCGGGGGTTCGAATCCCTCCCTTTCCGCCAAACGCCACCTCGGCGGCGCAAGGCTTGACGATGGGGGCAGCTCAATGCGGGCGTAATTCAATGGCAGAATAGGAGCTTCCCAAGCTTCTTACGAGGGTTCGATTCCCTTCGCCCGCTCCATTTGACGGTCGGCGTCCTCCTTGCTGGGGGACGCCGCATTGCTTGAGGCGCATACACATGATCACACGAGACCTGAAGCTCTACTTCTTCCTGGCGTGCATTCCCGCGTTCGTGCTCACCGCGGTGGCGCTCGTGCAGCTGCACCGTCTCACGTCCGAACGAGAGCGCGAGACGCGCGCCAAGACGCTGGAGGCGGTGCACAGGATTGCTTCGTCAAGCGTGTTCGCCGGCGTTGAAGGGGAGCACCTGAACAGCCTTGTGATGCGGAGTTCGCAGTTCCGCGCGAAGCTGGACGAGCTTTTCGGCCAGAAACCGTCCGCAGGCGCGTTCGTGTGGCGCGCGAGGTCTGGAATAGTGTGCACGAATGACGTCCCCCCCGAGGTTCTGAAGGCGATTGACGGAATCGGTTCGCTTGGCGCATGGAGCACAGAACCGCGGCACAAGAAGAAGCCGCCGAACTCGGATATATGCCGCCTCGCCGGATACTATGTGATATGGGCGCGAGACGTCAGGCGGAACGGATACCTCTGCGGGGTGGTGTTCAAGCAGAATCCAAAGGCGGCAGGCTTCGCGTTCGTGGCCACTTGGCCCATCGTCGTCTCGCTGGGCGCGATGCTGGTGATCGTGTTCGCAGGCGGCGCGTGGCTGCTCGTGAGGGCCGCCACGAAGGCGCGGCGCGACGACATGATGAAGACGACATTCCTCTCCAACGCCTCGCACGAGCTGAAGACGCCGCTTGCGGGAATCGGACTGTGGACCGATCTGCTGCGCGGCGGACGGCTCGCCACGGACGAGCGGCGCGCCCACGCATACGACGTGATCGCCGCCGAGAACGCGCGCATGGTTCGCCTCGTCGAGAATCTGCTCGACTTCTCGCGCCTCGAACAGGGCCGCCGCCGCTACCGCATGGAGTGCGTGGACGTGGCGGAAATCGCCGCAGACGCAGTGGAGGTGGTGCGCGGCGAGTTCGCGCAGCACGGCATCTCGCTGCACGTCGGCGACGAAGAGTGCACGGCGCTTGTGGACGCCGATGCCGTGAAGCAGATACTTCTCAACCTTCTCGGCAATGCCGCCAAGTACGCAGCCTCCGACGGTCCGGTTGACGTGGAGGTGCGCCGCGAAGGCGCTGACATTCTCGTTGCGGTTGCCGATCGCGGCCCCGGCATTCCGGCAGACGCGATGGAGCACGTGTTCGAACGTTTCTGGCGGGCTGACAGCGCGCTCAGCGCAGAGAAGGGTGGCCTTGGGCTAGGGCTTGCCATTTCGCATGCGCTTGCGGCCGACATGGACGGCACTCTCTCCGTCGCCTCGCACGGGGGCAGCGGATGCGTGTTTACGCTTTCCCTCCCTGCTGCATAGCGCTATCTGCGCACGCGGCGCCGCACAGCGGCGAAGGCCGCCGCCGTGCCGCTTTCCTCCGGGTTGTCAGTCTTCGCCGGCTTCTCCCGTTTCTCCTGATTTTCCGGATTGGCCGTGGCAACTGGTTTTTCCTGGACCTTCGAAGTCTTCGGAGCCCTTGGCCTTCTTGAAATCTTCGGCAGAAGCGGCATCTTTACCGCGATTCGCCATCCAAGGCGCGCGGCGGCGACTGCCGCGAGAAGGATTAGCGCGGCGATGAGGTAGATTGCCGGGGCCAATTGGATTGCGTGGCGGAACGGCGGCAGAGCGTCCCACGCAGTATCCGCCGTTGCGAGGGAGCGTCCGCCCGTCGCCTCGGAAAGCCGCGCGAGATTGCGCTGCCCGGCGCGAGGATCCGTTGCGCGCCTGTATTCTCCGGGATACGGCAGGCATATAGGCGGCAGCGCCAATGGCTTCCCCGAGGGAAGCATCACAACTGGAAACGCCGTCTCGCCGCCCGAGAGCGGAACGAAGGCGGAAAGCGTCTCCGCGTCGTCCCACTTGAGCGCGCCATGCACTTTCTCCGGACCCGATCCTTCGCGCTGGACTATCGTCACAACCGGCAGCCCAGCGTTCGAGAGCGCGGCGAGCGGATTGTCGCTTTCCGCAACCGCCGTGATGCGCATTCCGCCGGCCACCGCCCTGCGCTCGAAGTAGAAGCCCGATGCGGACGCGCCTTCTTCGCCGAGCGTCCAGCGCGCGATCGCCGCCGTGAGCTCCGCGCCGTATTCGGACGTCATGAGCGGCGCGGAGTGCGGTCCCGACAGCTCGCCCGTGAACGCAAGCGTGCGCCCAAGCCCGGCGCGCCTGAACGCCAATAGCGGCGCAGGGTCGTCGTTCTCCGGAAGCACGAGCATCGCGGTGTCGCATTCCTCGCGGCGGTATGTGACGTTGTAGCCGCCAACGACAAGCTTGGCCGGCGGCACGGCGTCGGAGAGCTGTCTTAGCGCGGCGCCCACCCTGACGGGCGCGGGATTCGTCACCATGGCCAGCTTGCAGTTGAGATAGGTGTCCTGCTGGAAGATGCGCGGAATCTCGGCGGCGTTGTCCTCGAAATAGCACCCGCCCTGTCCCGACTCGGCGATTCGCTTGAGCAGATGCGCGTCGCTGTCGCGTTCCGTGCCAAGCGCTATCACGCTCACCGTGATTCCCGAGGCGAGTGCCTTCGAAAGATAGTTCTCGTAGTCGCCCGGCTCCTCCGCGTCAGCGGCGTCGGCGAAGAGGATGATGTGCTTCACGGCGGCTTCTGCCTTTGCGAGCTCGCGCATGCCGGCCATGATGCCCTCCTTCACGAAAATGTCGCCGCCCATGGACTGGATGGAAAGCACTCGGCCGCGGTTCGCCTGCGCCTCGGGCGCATACTGGAGCCCCAGCACCATGTGAGGCGCGGAGTCCACCGCTATCACCGCCACCTGGTCCATCGGCCCCAGCATGTCTATGGCGTTCGCCGCGCCGAGGTTCGCCATGTCCATCTTGGTGCGTCCGCCGCTTCCCGCCGCGCACGCCATCGACCCGGAGCGGTCCATCACGATCGCCATCGCGATCGAGTACTTGCGGTGCTCCTGCCGCAGCTCCAGCGACACGGGCAGTATGTCCTCCACGGCGGTGCGGTACCATCCGCCCGGACCGAACGCCTTGTCGCCGCCCGTCATTGCGAGTCCGCGCCCCATCTCCTCCACGAACGCGGTGAGCGACCTCATCGCCGCCGGCTGGAAGTGCTTCGCCGGCATGTTCTCCAGAACGACGCCGCCGTATCCCGCTAGCGTCTCTACGCTGCACTTGAAGTCGGCCGCGCTGAGCGAATCTACGTTCACGCCCGCCGCGTGCGCCACAGCCGCCGCAGGCGATTCGGCGCCTTCGTGCAGCCACAGGAGCGGCTTTCCGCCACGCGTCTCCACCACGAACGTCGCGCGGTTGTTTTCTGGGCATGGATCGTCGTTGGACGGCGAGACTGTGAGCGTATAGCGCCTTATGCCGGGCTTCTCGACGCGGTCGCGGAAGACGAGCGGCGTAAGCCCTTCGCGGAACACCCTCGCGCCGCGTGCCACCACGTTGGTGCCGCATGCGAGCACGTAGCTGTTGGTGGATGCCTCAGGCGAGTATATCCACGCCGTCGCGCATACGAAACCACCCGGCGTCACGGAGGGAGAGGCGTCGATTCGAGACACGGCTAGGTCGTGCGCGAATGGACGCGTCTGCAGCAAGGAGTCGACCGGCAGCGCGCACGCGGCCTCGCCGTCGTTGTCGGTAAGACCGTCGGAGAGAACAAGCACTCGCGCGGGCGCGCCTGGCTGCGCCAGAGCCTCGGCCTTCGCGAGCGCGCCCGGGAGGTCGGATCCGTCGCGGCCAATTGTCTGGATGAAGCCCTCGAAGCCGGTCTTGGAAGGCTGCTGCTCCACGGCGGATCCGCGCCCGAACGAGACGACCGCTAGATCGGCGGCTGCGGGACGCTTGGACGCGAGCGAGCGGATGATCTTCTCCTGCTCCTTCAGCGCGTCGTCGCCCATCGATAGCGACCTATCCGCCGCCACGACAAGCGTTCCGCACCGCTCGCTCCTGGGGAATACTGGACGCGCCATCGCCAGCACCGCAAGAGCCGCCGCCGCTAGCGCCGCCTTTCTCCTGTATAGGTAGAAGTGCAGCAGCAGCGCGGCTATGGCGGCAAGGGCGGGAATCCACGCGGCGGAACTGGTCCGAAGAGCGTTTTCTGGCGGCGCGGCAGGAGCTCCGAAGCTTCCGGTTCCGCAGCGCGAGAGGTCCGATTCGTCGGCGTCTAGCACATCCGTCTGCGCTTCTTCGCTTTTCTTCGGCGTAGTATCATTTCCATGCGCCGCGCGCGCAGCCCCTGCCGCTGCCGCCGCTGCGTTCTGCACTAGCGCGGGGAAGGCGGGCGAGCGGAAGAACTCGAGGCGCGGATTCGAGAACGCGACTGTGCAGACGTTCGTGCCCACCGCGATGATTGCACGCCCCGCGACCATCGCCACTGGCACACCTTCAGGCGTGGAGTCGGAGAGCGCGTACGGAACGCCGTCCAGCGACACTCCTTCGAGGATGCGTTCGCTTGGCTCGGTCCACACAGGCCCTCGCACGTAGTTGGTGCCTGAAGCCAGAAACACAAGACGGTACGCTGGTGGGGCGAGCCGTTCCGGCGAGCCGCCGGCGCGGTCCGTGGCGACAAGATCCGCCGCCCCGCCGGGCGCCACGTATGCGCGCACGAATCCCGTGGCGTCGAGCGCGCGTCTCACGAGGGCGGAGAGTTCTTCGCCTGAGAAGTCTAGCGCGGCCGAGATGGAAGGAACGTCGGGCGGCGCGAGATGGATTGTGTTGTCGGCGTCAAGAGCGTCGTGCGGAATGGACGCCTTGATCGAAGGCAGATTGGCCGCTACGGTTCCTGAAAACAGGGCGCGTCCTTCTGAGTCGAACTTCAAAGTCGATTTGCCCGCGCCTTCGATTTCGAGAGTGCACGAATCGGGTCCATCCCCGAAGCGGCGCACTTCTACGAAGACGGAATCTTGTGCGGGGTCACGTCTGCGGCGGCGGGCGGCGGTGATGGCGCAGTTGGGCGAAGGCGCGCCGAACGCCTCCCATCTTACCCCGGCGGACGGCAGTTCCATTTCGGGCGGACGGTCGGTGAGAACGAGTATCTCGTCGCCCGGCAGCTGGATTGCGCGAGCGGAGGCAAGTTCACGCTCAAGGGCGCGAACGTCCTTTGCCTTGCGCACGCGGATGGCGTCCTTCGCGCCGCGCTTCTTCTCGCGCTCAAGAAACTCGGCAGCCTTCTTCCCCGCGTCGCCTGCGGACATCGAAGGCGACGTGTCGATAATCACGGTGAGCGAACCTGACGACTGCCGCCAGGTGAGCGGAGTTAGCGCGGCGCACACGAGCGCCAAGAGAATGAAGAGCTCCAGCCAGAAGCTTGGCGGCGTGCGCAGACGGTCGCGCCGCCGCGCTGCGGAAAGCGACACAGTCGGCTTCGGCCATAGGAGGAGCGAGCCCACCGTTCTCGGAGGGCTTTTGCGGCGGAAGCAGTAAACTGCCGTCAGAACCGCGGCCGTTGCGAATCCAGCGGCGGCCAGAGGCGTTGCGAGTATCATCTGCGGCCCTCCATGATTCCTGCGGCGGCTAGCTCGCGAACGATGTCGGCGTGGGGCGATTCGGCGGCGAGGTCGATGAAGGCGGCGTTGAAGCGGCGCGCGGCGGCGCGCCAGCGGGCGGTGTGGGCGGCGAGCGCCTTGAGGTATGCCGAGATGGTGTCGTCGGCGAGGGCGAGCTCGCGCCTCTCGCCGGTTTCGCTGTCCACAAGCTCGCCCGAGCCGCCGACTTCAGGCGATGTCTCCGAGCGGGCAAGGACGCGTATCACGACGACGGACGCGGCAAGGTGCGAGAGGCGCGCGAGCTCGCGCTCGGGGTCGAGGTCCGTCAGCGTGTCGGAGATCATCACGCGGACGGCGCGAGGGGTGCGCGGTTCGTCGCGCTCCACCACGCGGCAGCCAGTGGCGGCGGCGGTGAAAAGCCCGAAGAGGTAGTCGGATGCGTCACGCTTCGCGGGCGGCACGTCCATGGATGCGGAGTTGTCGCGGAACATCTCTATGACGGGCGCCACCTCCTCGCGGTGCACCTTCACGACCTCGCGGTCGGAGCGGGCGAGCACGTTCCAGTCGAGATTGCGCAGGTCGTCGCCAGGAGCGTAGTCGCGGTAGTCCTGGAACTCGAGCGACTCACCGGCGCGCGGCGCGGCGACGGATCCCAGCCCGCCACGCAGCGCATGACGTGGAATCAGGAAGCGCAGTGCGCGCCCGTCGGCAAGTCCCTGTTGCTCTGCTTCTGTCATGGGGAAAGTGTAGCAAAAACCCGTATTCTACGCAATAGCGAAGAGCGGAATGTTGCCAATGGGGCGCATCTGCGTTTTTCACCCTGCGTTTTGAGATTGGAAACAACCAGAACAACTGGTAAAAACAACTTTGAGAGAGGCGCGCGGGCTAACTCGCCCGCGCATCTATCCTCTGATGTTTGCATGAATCCTTATATAATTGTATCGTTTTTGATTGGACTATGGGCACGGGCGAGTTGATGCGCCTGTCGCGAAGCGATCAGGTTGGGTGAGCGCGAAGCGCGAACTGCGAAGCAGCCGCAAGGCCCCGCGCGCGGCGGTAAAGAAGATGCTGTTTTTATGAGTTGTACCGGTTGTTTCCAAAAGAACCTATAGGCAAGTCGTTTCAAATGGTTGTCTCCAATCATCAGAA
>JAFXIL010000149.1 GCA_017563185.1 Kiritimatiellia bacterium
ACTCCTGCCTTCGTCGGCGCGTTCCGCTTAGCGTCAAACAAGTGCAACGACCGCAGGACGTCAACAACCGACGGGTTTGGCGGATATTTGGCCTGACGTATGCGGACGGCTCTCTCGACAAACCAAGCGATTCGGGCCGCATCAATGTCTTCCAGCGAAGCATCGGCCAGACACTGATCTTCAAACGGATTCTCCGACAAAATGCCGTCGTCAAGCATGATGTCGCGAAGGCTGTTCCGCACCTCGTCCAGCAGGTCTTCGACCGCCTGTTCCGGTTCCGTATCCTGGTATCTGACGCGCACACGTTCTTTGGAAACCTTGTCCAAGAAGCGCGCTTCACGATCTTCTCGCTTCGAGTTGTCCGAACCTCTCACCATTACCAGTTTCGTGAGCCCCAGTTCCCTGGCTTTGTCAAATTCTTGTTCCGTTGGAGACAATTCCCCTTCACGGCAATATCCATATCGATTCCCAATCAGGACAAGATAGATGTCACTTTTCTCGATTTCTCCTAGATAGACTTGTTGCGTGGATTTGTCCGAAGCCGGTGCATCTATCTCAAAGACAAACACAGTGAAATACGGCTTCAGTATCGGATCGGACTCAATCATCCGCTTGATTGCAGCCCGTTCGTGCTCGAATTCCTTCTGCACACTCGATATGAATAGCCGTTTCATGGCGACACTACATATCCGTTCAAAAAATTACCCAGACTTGGATGTTCAGTTCCCAAAATCACCAATCCGAGCACTCAGCCCTATCACGCGGTACGTCACTTTGAATATGTGCAGCCGCTCATGTTTCATCTTCCCATGGCGCAATATCGGCCAACAGAGGATGTTTTTGGTCTTTGGGCGAGAGTATGAGCGGCACTCCAATATCTGGCCACTTGATTCCCAGCGCAGGGTCGTCGAATCGCATTCCACGGTCGGCTGCGGGGCAATAGAGATTGTCGCACTTGTAGCTGAAAAGCGTGTTGTCCTCCAGAACTATGAAACCATGCGCCAAGCCACGAGGGATGTAGAACTGCAGGCGATTCTCGCCTGTCAGCGTTGCTGTAACATGTCTGCCGTATGTGGGCGAACCTTTTCTGATGTCGACCACAACATCCCACACCGCCCCTTGGATCACGCGAACGAGCTTCGCCTGAGTATGCGGCGCGGCCTGCCAGTGGAGTCCACGCACAACGCCCTTCGACGAGAAGCTTTCGTTGTCCTGCACAAACACATTGTCTATTCCCGCGTCGCGGTAGCGCTGGTCATTGTATGTTTCGCAGAACCATCCCCTCGCGTCGCCAAAGACGTCCGGCTCGATGATCTTGACGCCGGCGATGTCTGTGGAAGTGACTTTCATGGTACGTGGCTCGTGGTTTCGGGTTTCTAGTTTCTAGTTTCTAGTTTCGGGTTTCGGCTGGGAGGTGCTTCGCGTTCAACAGCAAAGAGCCTTTGTCCTCTGTCCTAAACTTCGAACTCTTAACTCTAAACTCTGAACTTTGAACTCTGAACTTCAAACTCGCCCACTGCCTAGCGTATTTCGTGGTCAAGGATGCGCTTCAGTTTCTTCAACGGGAACGGTTCAAGGCCGAGGCGGCGAAGCGTTGATTCGGATACGTAGCTTGTGCAGCCCGATGTGCGCAGATGCTCGCCCGAAACTGCGTATGCGGACCAATTGCCGAGATCGAACGCCTGGAACACACGCGGCGTGCGCGAGGTCCCGCGAGGGAAAGAGGCCATCATGAAAATCCACACGTCGGCGATCGGACGCTTCCCCTTCAGCGCTTCGGCCTGCGTGGAGACGTCCCAGCGATAGCAGGGCGTTCTGCCCTTCTGCCGATACTTGTGCGTAACGGATTTCACCTCGATTGTCGTTCCAGACTTCATGGTGAGGTCAAACGGCGAGTTCACCGCACGCGCCGGAGGCAGGCAGCCCAGCACATCGCCCACCAGATACTCCGCCAGCATTCCCACATCGGAATCCTGCTCCGTCAGGTCGCCAAACGCCCAGCGGTAGAAGGAGAGCACCTGAAGTGCCTTGCCAAGTGATGTGATGCGGTTCATTAGTTGTCTGGTTTCTGGTTTCTGGTTTCTGGTTTCGGCTGGGTGGTGCTTCGCGATCAACAGCCAAGATCCTTTGTCTTCTGTCTTTTGTCCTCTGTCCTAAACTTCAAACTCTAAACTTCAAACTCTGAACTTCGAACTCTGAACTACCCTTGAACGACGAGAACAAGAGAGCCAATGGATTTGCCGAGTTTGGGACGCTCAAGCGGCACAGTCACTTCGCGCGTCTCGCCCGCACCGGGCAGATCCGAGTAGTCGAGCACTCCCTGCGCGATGATACGCGGCGCTTCCTTCTCCGCCACCATCGTTGCAAGAGCGTCCACAGGCGCCGCGGCGATGTCGCCATACGAGACAAGCGCGGCGTCGATCATGTCGGCCCCTTCCTTCAGCGCGGCCTTCGCAGTAAGCTGCATTAGCCGCCTGAGCTTCTGCAGCGTCACAGGTTCGGCAAGCGAGACGACGAACGCGGTGTGCCCGTCGATGTCATCGCGGAAGAGTATGCGCTTGGCCCACGGTTCTTCCGTGAAGTCCGCCTTGCCCTTCTTCATCACAATCTGGCGCGAAGCAGATTTCCGGGCCGCGCCGGCCTTAGGCCAGATCAGTTCGACCGTGAGCAGATTGCGCGAGATTGGCAGACGTCGCTCGGGAAGAGACGTGATCGAAAGAGACTTTAGTGTGATTTCTACAGTGGTCTTCATTGTCGTGAGTTCCTGGGTTTCGAGTTTCTGGTTTCGAGGTTAGGCTAGGAGATGCTTCGCTTTCAACAGCCAAAAACCATACGTCTGCGATCGGATGCTTCCTCTTACAGTCCTACCACATGAATCAGCTTCCCGGCGAAGTCAACATCCCGGCTATAGATCCTATCTGCCCACGGCTTATCGGAATCTGCATCGAATATCGGCATCCATCCCTCCGCGAGACCAAGATGGTCGAGATACGCCGCCAGTTGTCCGTACGACTTCTCGCCGGCGAAGTTCTTTTTCGTCTTGACTTCGATTGCGTACTTGTGTCCGCGAAACTCCACGCAGAGGTCAAGGCGCCCGCTGCCGAGCGCCATTTCGCGCGTAATGCGTCCCTCGCCGTTCGTGACACGCTGAAGGAACGCCATCAGCACGAGGTGCGGAGTAGCCTCGTTGTAGTCGTGAACATACCTATCCGCACCGTTGTTCTCACGCCAGAACGACTGGAACGCCGCCATCAACCCCACCATGTCAAGGCCGTCCGGTGTGGCCCACGGCGTTTCAAGGACGGACTTCGCCATGTCATCCTGCACATCGCGCGTGAGGTAACGCCCGATTATCTCGGCGTACATCCTGTTCGCCGGAACCAATTCCCTTGATTCATTCTCCTTGAGCAGACCAAGGTCAGTCACGAACCGCCAATCCTCGCTGTCGCGGGACAACGTCCTTTCACCGCCGAATATGACTGGTTCCACCAAACGCCGCACCCTTGGTTCGCGCAAGCGCTCCATAAGGCTGTCAACATGCGTGTCGCGGCGGCGGATAATCGTTTCCTTCGCTATTTCGACATCGTCCGCAGTGATCAAATCACCATAGCGGAAGTCGTGTATCTCCTCCACGCACTCACGGACGATGGCGTTCACAAGCCAAGGCTGACCATCCGTCCAGTCCATCACCGTCTTGACAACATCCGGCACAAACCGCTGTCCAGTTTCCTCCGTGTGCTGCGCGTATAGGGCACCGACCTCCTCCTCCGTGAAGTTGCGCAACAGCAGATCCTTGGTGATGATGTTGAATGGGCTGATCTGCCCGAGCGATTCACCATCGGGACGTATCTGTGCCTTGTAGTCGCGTACGTCGAGCATCCCGACAAGTGCAATGGACGTGGGGAAAGGAACGACGTCACGGTTCACGAACCCATCCCGCAGCTGTCGCAGGAAAAGAATCAGGACATTGCCAGAGAGGCAGTCGGCCTCGTCGAAGAACACGACTACAGGCTTTCCGGCAAGACGGCAAAGGAGACGAAGTACCGCCCTTACCGCCAAGGCTGGGTCTGTCACACTGGATGACGCGTCTTCATCTGACAACTTCGCACAAGTACCACCGCACACATCAGTAACATAGTTTTCAAGAATCAAATCGGCAATCGTCCTACTAGCCACTCCCGGATCAGTCGCATTCTGCAACGTCTCGAGCGTGCAGTACAACGCGACCTTCTCGCCCTTAGCATTTATCTCGCGGACAAGTGCCTTCAAGGCCGTAGTCTTCCCAGTCTGGCGCGGCGCATGCATAACGAAGTACTGCTTCCGATCGACAAGCCGCCACACACCCGGCAAACGGTCAAGCGCCGGGAGCATGTAATGTTCGCCCGGTATGCACGGTCCCGCGATGTTGAAGTATCTTTCAGTTGCCATCTTTACGCACCTTGCCATCATCCATTCGTCAACCTGCCACAGCAAGCAAAACCAACTCTAAACTCTGAAGGACAGAGGACAGAAGACAAAGGACAGAGGATTGGGCTAGATGATGCGCAGCGTTCAGCAGCCAAGATCCTTTGTCTTCTGTCTTTTGTCCTTTGTCCTCATTCCCTTCTCAATCTTGACCAAATTCCCCACTGGAAAACTTCGAAACCTCGAAACCTCGAAACTTCGAAACCCATGAACTCATCGCTATCACTCGACGGCGATTGCGGCAGAGGACGCCCAGAGTCCGTGCAGGTTGCAGTACGCCGTCGCATAGAGCGCACCGCCCTTCTGCAGCGCCACGCGGAACTTGGCCGACGCCGCGGTGAACGCGTTGACGCCATGCGCGGACAAATCAAGCCTCGCGATCTCAATCGACGTCTGCGCGCCCTCCGGCACGTAGTGAAGAG
This sequence comes from Kiritimatiellia bacterium, assembly GCA_017563185.1. GTDB lineage: Bacteria > Verrucomicrobiota > Kiritimatiellia > RFP12 > UBA1067 > RUG572. The sequence continues at coordinate 4,887 of JAFXIL010000149.1, forward strand.
CAATCCACGCAATGTGATGCTCCACCGTGTTCGGGTGCGGTATCTCCTTGCCTACCGTCACATCGACGTCGAACGTCTCGCCCGTCTTCACGGACGCAGGCGCGTCGATCACCGGCACGTGCTTCTCGTTCTTCCAATCGGCCGTCTTCACGAACGATTCAAGTGTCTTTTCCATTGTTGTCTCCTTTTGGTTTTTGAGGTTTCAAAGTTTCGTGTTAAAATTTTTAACGCAGAGATGCAGAGACGCAGGGGCGCAGAGAGAGGGAATGAAATGTTTGGAGGATAGTTTCTACTGTAGGAGATGATTAAAACAAAAATTCAACATGTGGAATTCAATCCGGCATATGGTTAGCGACCCTCTCCCAGCCGTCAATTATACGCTTCTGTCCAAAATTTATTACTATACCGAGCCGTAACCCTGTAATTCTGAGATACGTCAAAACTTGAGATGCAAAAATACTGTTGTTTTTTTCTACTGCTTTGCATTCAACAATTACTTTATCCTCAACAAGAACATCCAAACGATAAGGGTCTCCAATCTCGACCCCTTTGTATATTATTGGAATTCTCTTCTGCTCCTCAACCTTCAGGCCTCTCATTCTTAGTTCTTGAACTAATGCCGTCTCATAATATGACTCAAGCAATCCTGGCCCCCCGATACCGGTATGAACGGAAATCGCTGCGTCAAGGATAATCTCGCTTATCTCATTTTCTGTCATGTCGCCAGCTCTCCGCGTCTCTGCGTCTCCGCGACTCTGCGTTAAACAATGCCTACGCGGTGGGCATGCGGGATTCAAAGATGGAGAGTTGATAGGTTGGCGAAGAAGAGGACGGTGCCGATGGGACGCGCCACGCAGGTGAGCGACACGTCGTCCACGCCTAGCGCCTCTCCGTTCGCCACCGCATCAGGCACCCACCTGAATATCAGCACCTTGCCCGGCAGCAGCCTCACTCCTTCAAGCGTCGCCTCCATGGTCCTCGCCATGCTGCCAGTGGCAGGATCCGCCGCGTCGCCCGCCGCCTCGAGCGAATTCCCTTCGCCCGGCGCAAGCGCATCGAACCTAAGCGCATCCACTTCCACCCACTCGCCGGCGGCGCTCACAGCCACAACTTCGTTCGTCAGGCAATACGAGAAACGCAGGCTCTGCGCCGCCGTCCTCTTGTTGTTGAACGTCCACTGCCTTGCGGTGAACCTCAGCGTGACGCTTTCGAATATCCTGTCGGTGTCGTTCGTGACGGCAAACCCGAACTTCATCCTGTTGCTTGTGTTCGCAACTGCCGCAAGAGAATAGCTTGTGGCGTCGCTGCCGGCTGGACCATGATAGGCGTAGAGTCCGCCCGACTTCGCCCCCGTTCCCGAAGCGGTCGTAATCCTGTCAACCTCCGCTTCGCCGTTCCTCGCCTGCCAATATGGCAGCGTGACAAAGTTCCTCCACGAATTGTCAAGCAGGCCGGCGATCGGATCGAACGATTCCTCGTACCCGCCTTCCCGCTGGATATCGCTCAGCAGAACGGCAATCCGCGGCGCATTGGAAAGATCAACCGACACCGTTTCGGACGGCGGCGAATCGGCAAAATCTCCCGAACCAACAGCCGTCACACTCGCATTCACCTTCACGCTCGGAAGCGCGCTCACCCTTGCCGTCGTCGTTCCGCCTCCAACTCTCACCGAGCCCAGCACTTCCATCTGCACCTCTCCCGGCGTGTAGCCCTGCACGTACGCCACCTCTCCAAGGTCAACTCGGCAGTCCTTCGTCTGCGCCGTTCCCTCCTTCGGCACGCTCGCAAGCACAATCTTCCACCCGTCCTGCAAATCCGCCAGCGACTTGTGGAACGTCTTCTCCTCCACAGAGAGCACGAACACCTCGCGGTTTGTCTGCGTGCCATCGGACGAAACGAAGTCCACCGCCAGGTTCGGCCCGTCGTCACGTCCGTCGAAGCGCGCCGCCTTGAACCTCAAGTGCATTCCGTCTCCGCGTCCATGCGCAGGCACTGTCATCCATCCAATCTTGCTCGTGGCGGTTCCCAGCTTCACGTGCGCAGGATTCTGCGAAAGGTACACATCCTCCAGCTCCACCCATTCGTCCGGATGGTCTGCCTTGGAATCGGACGTGTTCTTGTTGTTCACGAGCAGCGCGGATCCCGTGGACGTCTTGAGCCCTGCCCAAGTCTCCGCCCAGCCCACGGTTCCATCGCAGCTTCCCATCACGCGGTTCGTCCACACCGTCACCTGATACCCCGCGGCGTCTTCCACGGCATCCCACGCAAGATTCAAATACGAATATCCGAATCCAGTCACATGCACATTCTCCGGAGAGTCGAGACGGTTGTCAAACCAGGTAACCGAGAAGGACGACAACGCCGCGCCGCTGCACTCGACGCGGAACGCCCTGTAGTCGCTCCCCTCGGGAAAGTCAAACGCGGCGCCGCTCGTGCGCACGTTCAGATCGGCGATCTTCCATTCGCCGCCCTCCATGTGGTCAATGGCATACACCGCCACCGCGCCCGAACCTTCGCCAGGCGCTGCAGCGTATTCCAGCGCCACGCGCTGCACCGCGCCGGCATAGAACGGGGACGCGAACCTGCCCGACTCGATGCTCCATCCGGCCGGCAGCGCCTCGCCCGCAAACTCGGCGCGTTCGGTCACGGGACCGCGCGCGAACGCCACAGCGCCCGCAAGCGCAAATGCGGCACAAGCAACCGCAGCACACTGTCTCCTGGCCATCATTGCACGTTCTCCTTGCACTACTGCCACAACGCGCCAACTACTCGCCGCCGGCGAGAGAAGGCACAACCTCTGCGTTCTCCCTCGGACGCACCTCGGGGAAGAAGTCCATCTTCAGCGCATTCGCCAGCTTCGCCGCCGTTCTGAACGAAAAGTTCACGTCCTGATGCAGCACCTTCGTGATGTACGGGCGTGACACCTTCATCCGCTCCGCCAGCTCGGACTGTGAAACCCCCAGCTCCTTCATTCGGCGCAGAATGCTCCTCAGAAACGCCGACCCCACTCTATCTACTGATTGCACTGCACCCCCTGCTCCGATTTTCGATACGCTCCGCGCCCGTGGGGTATGCAGCCGAATACCTCACCCATGACTTAACCAGTTCTTCTTTGTCTTTCAAGTGCATGGTGCACCGAACGAACACCATACAGTTTAACCCATAGGTTAATAGAAGTCAAGGGCAAAATCGGCTTATTTTGTGGCGTTTGCGCGCACGCGGCCCTGCGCGTCGCGGTATGTGGTCTTGCCGTAGTTGTTGGTTGTCTTGGTGCCCTGCACGCGCCCCTGCGCGTCGCGATACGTGGTCTTGCCGTAGCTGTTAGTGGTGGAGCTGCCCTGCACGCGGCCCATAGCGTCACGGTAGGTGGTTTTGCCGTAGCTGTTGGTGGATTTCGTTCCCTGTACGCGACCCATCGCGTCGCGGTACGTGGTCTTGCCGTAGCTGTCGGTCTTGGCAGTGCCTCGGATGCGGCCCATCGAATCGCGGTACGTGGTCTTTCCGTAGCTGTCGGTGGTGGCAGTGCCCAGCACGCGCCCCTGCGCATCGCGCCACACCGTCTTCGTGTCGGCATGGCACGCCGCCGCGATCATCATCGCCACAAGCACGCAAATGCGCGCGGAAAACGAACTGACACATCTTTTCTTCATGACGAATCTCCTTTCCTTGCCGTTGAAGCTGAATCAAGTATATCACAATTCAGCGCGCCGCGCCACCAATACTATCGCCTTGAGCCTGAAGAAAGTTTATGGTATCATTTGCGGCGCCGAGGGAAGAATGACGAATGGACACCATAACAAAAGAGCAGCGTAGCCGCGTTATGTCGCGAATCAGATCGCGCGACACCAAGCCCGAACTCGCAGTGCGCAGACGTCTGCACGCGGCGGGATGGCGCTTTCGCGTATGCGACAGGCGCCTGCCGGGCCATCCGGACGTGGTGGTGCCGCGCGCCCGCACGCTCATCGAGGTTCGAGGCTGTTTCTGGCACCGCCACGGCTGCGCCAAATCGTCCATGCCCAAGTCGAACGTCGCCTTCTGGATGGCGAAATGGTCGCGCAACGTCCGCCGCGACAAACGCCACGAAGCCGACTGGCGCAAACTCGGCTGGAACGTGATCGTGGTGTGGGAGTGCGCGCTAGACGCAGTACGGCGCGAGGATACTCTCGTGCGCATCTGCCAGGCGCTGGACTTCTGGAAAGGCGAGGGGCCGCGAAAGCGGCCCCATCGTCTCACTCTGCCGCGGCTAAGCCCGCGGCGCTAGCGCCAGAACGCTACTTCTTCGCGTCGCCCTTGCCGTCCTTCGCCTTCTCCTTGCGCTTGGCCGGATCCACCTTCATCGCCTTGAGGATGTCGTCCGTCACGTCAAGCGACGCGCTCGAAAAGGCGAGCATCGTAGAGTCGGCGATGATGTCGAACTTCTTCGCCTTAGCGTAGGCGTTGATCTTCTCGCGGATCTCGTCCGTCTCTATCTTGAGAAGCCGCGTCTCGAGGTCGGCGAGCTCGCTCTGGAAGTGCTGCGCGGCATTGCGCAGATCCTGCTGGGCGGCAAGGAAGCGCCTCTGCACGTCTTCCATCTTCTTCTGCGCATCTGCCTTGGCGCTTGCCGAGAACATCGGGTTCATGAGGTCTGCCTGGAGCTTCTTGCCCTCTTCTGCGATGGCCTTGCCCTCTTCCTGCATCTTCTCGAGCTTCGACTTGTAGTCGGCGTCGGTGGACTTCACAAGCGCCTTGTTTGACTCGTGGTTGGGATGGAGCCTTACAAGATCGAGCATGTTCACGGTGCCCACCTTGAGCTCTGCAGCGGCGCACATCGTAGCCGCGATAGCCAGACCAAGAATTATCTTCTTCATTTGATTTCGCCTTTCGTTGATTAGAAATCGTAGCCGATCGAGAAGGAGAACACCTTCTCGTCCACATCCTCGTCGGGGTCGACCACGGGAACCGCGAAGTCGAGGCGCATGGGGAACGACTCGAGGTCGAGGCGAAGGCCCACGCCAACCGACCAGCAGAACCAGTCCATGTCGAGGTCGAATTCGTCCTCGCCCACGCTGCCAAGGTCGCTGAAGAGCGCAACGCGCACGATGGAGATCACGGGCACCGAGTACTCCATGTTCATGCACCACGAGGTGCGTCCGCCCCAGGGGATGTACCTGCCGTGCTTGTTCTCGCGCGCATAGACGCGCGGCGCGATCTCGCGGAAGTCCACGCCGCGGATCGACTTGGAGCCGCCGAGGAAGAGCCTGTCGTAGATAGGCAGGCCGCCGCTGAAGTCGTCAACCGTCTCGCCCCGCAGGCCGATGTGGAACACGTGGCCGTACTTCTTCCAGACGGGGAAGTGGTGCCTGTAGTTGAAGCCAGCGCGCCAGTAGTTGTTGTCGCCGCCAACGATGTCGCCGTAGATGCGCGCGGTATGGCCGCGCGTGGGGAACAGGGGCCTGTCGAGATTGTCGTGGCGCCAGTAAACCTCGAAGGGAATCTCCACGCTGTCGTCGTACTTGTGCTCCTCCTCCTTGAGGGCGCGCCATTCGTCGTCGTCCGTCTTCGGGTTGTAGAACATGTGCCCAGACACGTCGTCCATCTGCACGAGCTCGACGGCGAGCGAGAAGCCGATGCGGCCGAACGCCTCCCACGTGGGCCAGAACTTGACGGGGTAGTTGAGCCCCACGGAGGCGCCGTTGCGGATCACGTCGTAGTCGTCGAACCAGCGCTGGCGGCGATAGACCGCCACGTCGAGCTCGAGCTCGCGGTCGAGGAACCACGGCTCGGTGAACGACGCCTCGTAGGTCTGCACGTGCGGACCAGCCTGCACGACGATGCGTCCCTTCTGGCCTGCGCCGCGGAAGCGCCACGGGCTGAAGAGGTCGAAGTTGATCTCGCTGATCTCCACCTGGCCGAACACGGAGCTTTCGGTGCCCGCGCCGATGCCTATGAGGAAGTTGCCAGTGTTGCGCTCGGCGACCTCGTACACGAGATTGCGCTTCTCGGGCTGGCCGGCCTTAGCCTCGCCGCCATCCACCTTCTCGAGGTAGTAGCGCACGCGCTCGAAGTAGCGTAGGCTCTCGAGGCGTCTCTTCGCCTTCTCTGCCCTGTCGGCAAGCATCGGATCGCCGGGCGAGAGGCGTATTTCGCGCGTGATCACCTCGTCCATCGTGTAGTCGTTGCCGCGCACCTCCACCTTGTTGATCGTCACAGGCACGCCCTCCTTCACGGCGAACTCCACGTCGATCGTCTGGGGATCGTCCGCACGCGGGAACTTGCGGCATTCAACACGCGTATCGGTAAGGGCCGACTTTCCAGAGCCGCAGAACACCTCGATCTCGCGCGCGGCCGCGGCGAGCGCCGAGGCGCCGGCCACCTCGCCAGTCTTGACGCTCTTCGCCGACTCGAGAACGATGTCGGCCGGATACGCCTTCACGCCCGTAACGGAAAGCGTGCCCACCGTGTACTTGGTGCCTTCCTTCACTTCAAAGGTGCGAACCGTGCGGCCCTTCTCGTCCTTGCCGAGCTTCGGGAAGTCCACCGTCGCGTCGAGGAAGCCGTTGTCGCGGTAGAAGGCCTGCACCTTGTCGCGCGCCTCGGCGAGGTCCTTGTCGCTTGCAGGGTCGCTGTTGAACCAGCCCATCGGGTTCCACCACGGGTAGTTGCCGAAGGTGGCGCGCAGCTCGGAGGCCTTGAACGACTCGTTGCCGTCGAAATCGTATGACTCCACCACCACGCGCTCGCCTTCGTCGATCTCCATGGTCACCATCACGAAGCCGTCAAGCCCCTCGACAGGCGTCACCACAGGATTGACCTTGACGTTGGGGAAGAACTTCTTCTTGTACTCTTCGGCGATGTTCTGCGCGGCGGCGGCGATCTCCTGCTCTCCGTACGGGTAGCCGTCCTTGAGTTTGGAGAGCTTGCCGATCTTGCCTTCGTTCCAGTACTCGCATCCACTCACTAGCACCGGTCCGCGCAGACGCATCTTGCGCTTCACGACGTACGTCACCTCCACGCCGTCCACGCCCTCCGCCACCTTCACGGCTATGTTGTCGAACGCGCCCGTGTCGCGCAGCGCCCGCAGGTCGCGCTGGCACTGGGTGGGGTCGTATTCGTCGCCGGCCTTCACCTGGCACTGCGCCCACGCGTCGCCCAGCCCATCCGTGCTGCCGTCGGGATACTTGACCGCAACCGACGTCACCTTCGCGGCGTCCGCCGCAAGCATGCCCATCAGAGCCGTGGTCGCAAGAATCAGTCGTCTCATGGCTTTCTCCTTGGTTTTCAGATTCATCCGCTCTCTAGATCTCCGCGTTGAAGTCAACCGCCTTCACGTGCCAGATGTCGCGCGCGTACTCCTCCACGGCGCGGTCGCTTGAGAACCTGCCGGAGCGGGCGATGTTCACGAGCGACATGCGGTTCCACTTCGCCTTGTCGCGGTACGTGGCGTCCACGCGGTCCTGCGCCTCGCAGTAGGCGCGCAGGTCGGCGAGCAGCATGTAGTAGTCGTTGTACTCGATGAGCGAACGCACGATCGGGTCGAAGATGCCGGGCTGCATCAGCGAGAACACGTTGCGGCAGATCATGTCGATCGCCTGGCGGATCTCTGGGTCCTTCTCGTAGTAGCTCTGCGAAATGTACGAGGGCCGCAGGCGCGCCACGTCCTCGGTGCGAAGGCCGAAGAGGAACATGTTCTCGTCGCCGATCTCCTCATTGATCTCAACGTTCGCGCCGTCGTAGGTGCCGAGCGTGAGGGCGCCGTTGACCATGAACTTCATGTTGCCGGTGCCGCTTGCCTCTGTGCCGGCGAGCGATATCTGCTCGCTCACCTCGGCGGCGGGCATGATCTTCTCGGCGAGCGACACGCGGTAGTCCGGCAGGAACACCACCTTCAGCCTGCCATTCGTGCGCGGATTCTCGTTCACCACGCTGGCGATGCCGTGGATGAGGCGGATGATTAGCTTCGCCATGTGGTATCCAGGCGCGGCCTTCGCCGCGAAGATGAAGACGCGCGGCAGCGGATCGTACGACGGATCGGCGAGAAGCCTGTTGTAGAAGATGATGATGTAGAGCGCGAGGAGAAGCTGGCGCTTGTACTCGTGAAGGCGCTTCACCTGCACGTCGAAGATCGCAGCGGAGTCCAGCGTAACGCCGAGCGTGTCGTGCACGTACTTCGCGAGCACGCGCTTGTTGGAGCGCTTGATGCGCGCGAGGCAGTCGAGAAACGCCGCGTCGTCAGCGCGCTCTTCGAGTCTGCGCAGCTGCGACAGGTCGGTTATCCACTCGGAGCCGATCGCCTCTGTGACGAGCTGCGCTAGCGGCGGATTGGCCTTCAGAAGCCAGCGGCGCGGCGTGATGCCGTTCGTCACGTTGTGGAAATGGTCCGGCATCAGCTCGTAGAAGTCGTGGAAGAGGCGCGTCTTGAGGATCTCGGTGTGCAGCTGGGCCACGCCGTTGACGCTGGAGGACCCTACGATGGCGAGGTTGGCCATGCGCACGTAGCGCTCGCCGCCCTCGTCGATGAGCGACATGCGCGCAAGGCGGTCCTGGTCGCCGGGATAGAGGCCGGATATCCGGCGCAGGAAGCGGCCGTTGATCTCGTAGATGATCTGCAGATGGCGCGGCAGCAGGCGCTCCATCATGGAGACGGGCCACTTCTCGAGGGCCTCGGGGAGGATGGTGTGGTTGGTGTAGCCCGTAGTGCGGCACGTGATGTCCCAGGCGACGTCCCAGTCCAGCCCCTCCAGGTCCATGAGAACGCGCATCAGCTCGGGGATGACCAGCGCGGGGTGCGTCTCGTTGAGGTGGATGAACGCCTTGTCGGGCAGGGTGCGCCAGTCGTCGTTCTCCTCTCGGAAGCGCCGCAGGATGTCCGCCACCGAGCAGCACACGAAGAAGTACTGCTGCCTGAGGCGCAGCTCCTTGCCGGCCGGGGTGTTGTCGTTGGGGTAGAGCACCTTGGTGATGTTCTCGGCCACCACCTTGCGGCCCACGGCCTCGACGTACGAGCCCTTGTTGAACTCCGAAAGCGAGAACTCGTCGGGAGCCTTGGCGCTCCAGAGGCGCAGGGTGTTCACGGCGTTTTTGTAGCCCACCACGGGAAGGTCGTACGGAACGCCCTCCACCACCTCGCCGCCCGTCCAGCTCCACTTCGACGTGCCGCCCTCGTCGTTGCACACCACGTGGCCGCCGAAGCGCACGAACTGCGCGTACTCGGGACGCGCGAACTCCCATGGATAGCCGTCCTTGAGCCAGTTGTCGGGCTCCTCGACCTGCTGCCCGTCGACGATGCGCTGGCGGAAGATGCCGAAGTCGTACCTGAGGCCGTAGCCCATGCCGGCGAGGTCGAGCGTGCTCATCGAGTCGAGGAAGCACGCCGCAAGGCGCCCAAGGCCGCCGTTGCCAAGGCCGGCGTCAGTCTCGAAGTCGCGCAGGGTGTTCCAGTCGATTCCGTACTCCTTCAGCGCCTCGGAGCACTCGCGGTCGATCTGGAGGTTGATCACGTTGTTGCCGAGCAGACGGCCGATCAGAAATTCAAGGGAGAGGTAGTACACGCGGCGCTCGTTCTGCTTGTGGTAGCGCTCCTGCGTCTCCATCCAGCGCTCGACGATGCGGTCGCGCACTGCGTATGCGAACGAGGTGTAGCGGTCGCGCGGAGTGGCCGCGCCGGCGTATTTTGCGAGCGTGTAGCGAAGATGCCATGCAAAGTCCTCTTTCAGACCCTGCACGGTGTTCTCGACCCGATGGTCTTTGGGCTTGTTCATTTTTCTGGTTCTATTCCTATTGCGCTTGAAACAACGCCCTATATTTTACCAAAACGAACACGCCCCCTCAATAGTCTATTTCCGCACCGGCCTGGAATGCCGAGCCCCGGAACCACGCGTCGGCTGGGCCGGACGCACGGCCGGCCTCGCGCCGGTGCCACGCCCATGCATGCTTCCAGCAGATGGACGCGTCACCGGCCTGTTAACCGACGGACGATGCATAACTCCCGAGGGACGCGGCGACGTGCTCGGCCTCGCAGTCGGTTGTGGACGCGTAGGCTGCTGCGGACGCGTTGTGTACTGTGGACGCTGTGGACGCGTAGGCTGCTGCGGGCGCGTTGTTGGCGGTTGAGGACGCGTTGTTGGCTGCGGGCGACCCGCTGGCGGATGCGGACGCCCCCCAGCCCCGGGACGCACATTCACCGGCGGGCGTCCACCCATCGGCGGCCTATGGTGCGGATAGTGCTCCCTATACGGTCTGCCATAGTACGCCGGCCCAGGTCCCGGTATTATCGGCGGTGGCGGAGGAGGCGGCACTTCGTCTATCACCGTAGTGCTTATGTACGAAGGCCCCGTCACTGGCGCGACATACGTCGTTGGCGCATACACCGGTTCCGTCGTATAGACCGGCTGCGTAGTGTATACCGGATCGTACACCCTAGGCACGCATCCCGTCACAAGCGCCCCTGCCGCAACAGCGGCAACCAGGCCAAACATACTGCTCTTCATCATTGCATTACCTCCTTGTTACAAGAATGAATCCACTGCCCGCAGGCACCTCAACCTCGGCATTGAAATCTGGCGCAGGCGCAGCCTTCTGCACGCCCTCTATCGCGGGGAGCTCCCACGCAGCCTTCGCTCCGTCGAAGCCAAGCGCCGCCGCATCAAATGCGAAACTCGCCTTGCACGGCTCCTTCGTGAAGTTCGCAATCACGAGAACCGTGCACCCTGTGCCCTTCCATACGCTCGCCTTGACATTGGCAGAGCCCAGCACTTTGACGGGGCACGCGTCGTCCCACCAGCCCACTAGTTCGGCTTCGCCCAGCTTCACGTCGTCGAAGAACTTCCAGAGTCCGCACGGATTGCCGCCCCAGCCCCAGCGGTCCGTCATGCCGAAGAGAAGTCCTCGGAATGGATTGCCGCGCCCCAGCATCTCGCCTGGAACGCCAAACGGAATGCCCGAGCGCTCCATCAGCCAGAAATCAGGCGGAGTGTCGTTGTAGAATCCCTCGCCGCGCCAAAGAAGGTCGAAGTAGGGATAGAGGTCGATGAACGCAAGATTCGTGCTGCCGCTTCCGGCGTGCGGGTTGTGGTGGTTCCAGCTGTGGTTGTCCACAAGACGACGCTTTCCGTCGCGGTCGAGGATGCGGCGCGCACGCTGCATGGCCCGGCCGGTGAGGGCGGTGTCGTCGATATAGAGGCCGTCAATGCCGTACTCGCGCACGAGGTAGTCGAGACCCTTGAGGTAGAAGTTGTCCCAGCGCGTGTCGGGCGTTGTGATCACCGCAAGGTCGAGCCGGGGCGCATACGCCTGTCTGAAGCGCACGTTCTCGCGCCACGCGGGAAGAATGTCCGTGCCCACGTGCGTGCGCAGCCAGGGGTGCGGACCTCCCCTGTTCGTTATCGGCCAGCCAGGCACGGAATCGTCGCGCCTTATCAGCACCTCGCCGTCGAGCGACTTGAGCGCGAAGAACTCCGGCAGGTTCTGCGTTAGCTCGCGCGTGGTGTAGTAGATCTTCAGCAACAGCCCCGCGTCGTGCGCTTCCTTCACGACCTTCTTCAGGAGCGGCCCGCCATCGTCGTTGTACGGATAGTTGATGTACGGATTCCATATCGTGTTATGGTGCAGATTGATGACCGTCGCACCCGCCTCGCGCGCCTTCGCCGCGTTGAAGCTGCTGTTTCTCTGGCCAAGGTGCAGATACCTCTCGCCTAGGTGCGCCTTCATGCCGAGCAGATGGAACGGCGTGATGTAGAGGTCGAAGTTCCACTCGGCGCCGGCGGGCGCTCCGCGTCCCTCAGCACGGATCGTCGCTGCTGAAGAAGTCTTCTCAAGCGTCATCGTGCCACCGCCTGCCGCCCAGCTCTCAGGCATGTGCAGCTTCTGCCACGCGTAGTACGCGTTGATGAGAGGGCGCCTGTAGTTGGCGCCCTTGAAACGCACGGCGAGTCCGCCATTGACGCTGCCCATCCACACCGCGTCGCGGTTCAGCTTCTCGTCCCAGCTCTGCTCGACTTTCCCCTCATGGAAGAATCCGCCGTTGATTCCGAATCCCTCTCTGAAACGCGCCACATCCGGCGGCATGGCGATTTCAAGCGCCGCGCTCGTCTCCGCCGCGCCCTCGTGGCGTATACGGAAACGGCATTCGCCAGCGAAGTCGATGCGGCCCTCGACAATGCGCTTCGCGCCACCTTCAAGTGCGGCCTCCGCCTTCCACGCCGCGTGCGCGGGCGTACATTCGGTAAAGGCGAACTTGCAGGGCGGTCGCCCCGCGACCGCCGCAGGCGGCGGGCAGAGGGCTGCCCGCCCTGCCGTTTCAAGCTTCACCGGCCGGGCGAGGAGATTCATCCCCTTCTCGACCATGCGCGTGTTGGAGCCGCTGAAATACGAGACGATCTGCGCGGGTAGACCGTCCTCGCCCAGTACGAGTTCGCGCCCGAGAATCTTCACTGCGCGCCGTGCCGGGTCGACGACGACCGGTTCATACGGCTTCGTCACCGTTTCTTCGCAGCCGACATCGGAGTTGAGCCACTTGAGGCGCGCGAGACGCCAGGCGTCGCCGATGCCACCGTCCTCCAGCACGTCACCCTTGACCTCGATCTCAAACGGGATGGATGCGCGTGCGGCGTCCGCCGCATCTTCCACGCATACCTCGCCCTTCAGGGTCTTGCCCGCCGCGTCCTTCGGAATATCCACCATCACCCAGATCGGCTTCACGCCGTTCGCCGCGACCGCGCACTCCGCCGGCGTGATGCGGCCCACCTTGAGGCCGGTCTTCACGTTCCAGCGGAGTCTTCGCGCCTTCTCCGACGCCACGCACACCTGGAACGGATAGAACTCGCCCGGCTGCGCCGTGCCGAAGAAGCCCTGCGCCGCACGGCTCTTCTTCGCGAACCAGTGCGCGGGGATGATGTTGTTGCGAACGGCAAAGCGGCGATCTTCGCCGAAGAGGTGGAATGGAGCAGGGTGCGCCTTGCGGTAGGCATCCCACACGTAGTCGTCTACCGCGTTCTCCATGAAGGAGAGCACCGCGTCCTCCGGCATGGCGCCGCCGGAAGTCGTGTCGGGTATGTTGTCGTCTGCCGAACCGAGTTCGCGCATGGCGAGCCAGTCCACGTTGTAGCCGTTCGTGACGCGCCCGTTGGGCATAACGGAATACGCAGGCTGCGGGGCGGCGGTGGGATGCGAGTCGAAGTTCGCGCCCACCACGTCGCTCCTGCTGGTGCAGTAACGGGCGTAGAGGACTCGTCCCACAACGTCGGCGCCCTTCTGCGCGAGGCGCAGCTTCACGCACTTCGTGAAGCCGCTGTCGAAGAGCTGGCACTGCGCCTCGAGAACGTTTCCGCCATCGAGGCGGTGCACATGGCACACGCTGCCTTCGCCCTGGCTCATCGCGCGCGATCCGTCGGCGCGCACGCGGCCAGCCCTGTTGAACCAGCAGCGCGAAGGGCGCAGCTCGGCGAGCGACGCGCCCTTGAACAGGACAATGTCGTTCGTCTCGGCCATCACACGGCCGTCCTTCGTCGCGTCCCAAACCACATCGCCGCCAAATGCGGCAAGCGCAACAGCGGAGAGAACCGCCGCAACCATGCACAAGGTTTTCGTCTTCGTCGTTTTCATTACATGTTCCCTTTTAGGTGTAGAACGGCGCTACAGCCGTGATACGAAATCGAATATACTCTTGGGCTCGGCCATGCGCCCCGGACCGCTCGTGCCGCACGCAAGCTCGCCCACGCCCGGCTCCACGAACGCCACGCCGCGCTCTTTGAGAAGCGCCATGTTGGCCTGCGTGGCGGGATTCTCGTACATGCCCGTGTTCATCGCGGGCGCCACCACGATCGGGGCCTTCGTGGCAAGAAGCACAGAGGATAGCAGGTCGTCGGCAATCCCGTGCGCCATCTTCGCGATGATGTTTGCCGTGGCGGGCGCAACCACCATCACGTCGGCAAGTTCCGCGAGAGAGATGTGCCCGGGCTGCCACTCGTCCGACGCGCCGAAGAGCGCGCTCGGCACAGGGTTGCGGCTTAGCGTGCGGAACGTGAGCGGCGTCACGAACTCGGCCGCGTGCGCCGTCATCACCACGTGCACGCTGTCGCCGTTCTTCACGAACTGGCGCACCAGCTCGCACGCCTTGTACGCCGCAATGCTGCCGGTAACGCCTATGACTATCGTTCTCATGCGGAAAATGATACCATATTCCCGCCTCTGAATGCAAGGCGGGATGTTTGAGAGTTTGGCAGTTTCGGGGTTTCTGGGTTTCGAGCACAATTCGAGCCGAAGAACAGCCAGATCAGCCACACTGGTCGCGGATCGGCCTTGAACGGCTCTGCGTATCCCCGCTCGCGAAACTTCAAGGGGACAATCCCCGTGCATTTCCAAACGCGTCACCGCTCCATCAAAAACACGGCGGTGGCGTGCTTCGGAAGCGTCCAGGTGAAGGCGTCCGCATTCTCCGCCACGACCTTTTCCGTGGTGATCTCGGTCACCTTCCGGACTCTGCCGGGCAGCGATATCCTGTTCTCTCCGTCATGACGCGTGTGGAGCATCAGCCAGGCGGAGTTCGCGGAGAGGACGACATCGGCGTCCGTATATACATGCACTCCCGCCGTCTTGTAGATATCCCGCAGCTCGTCCGCGCTCTTCATCTTCAGCGTCTCGTACGTCTCGCCGCCGGTGAGGCGCTTCACGCGCTCCCAAGAGAGCGCGGCCTGGCTCGCGTAGGCGGGCGCGTGGAAGAACACAAGCTTTCGCCCCTGCTCCTTCAGCTTCAGCGCAAGGGCGTACTGCCCATCGGAAAGATACTGGCAGTCGAGGAACGCCACAACTTTTGCCCCACCCTTCACGACAGCGTCGAGGTCTTCGGCCAGATACCAGTCGAAAGGCGCGCCTGCGCGGTAGAACTCGCCCATCTGCTTCACATATAAATTCTCGGTCACGGTGTCGGCGAATTTGCCGCCATGTCCGGTGTAGAATCCGCTTTGCGGCTGCGATACGACGGCGACCTCCGAATGATGCGAACGATCATGCCGTAGCGCCACATCTGCCCATTTTCTCATGCGTCCCACGGCATCGACCAGCTGCGGGGCGCGGAACGTGCCGCGCGTGAGATCCATGTACCAAAGCCCTGTGCCGTGCGTGACGGTCATGCCGAACTCGCGGTAGAGAAGCGCGAGCGACTCCGCCATCGTGGTCACGGTGCAGCGGCGGTCGGGACGCTTCTTTCGCTTTTCGAGGTGCGTCATGTCGTCGCCTTCGTCGATGAAGAGCTTGCCGTGCAGGGCCGCGCTCGCGAGATACTGCCGCTGCATGCCGTCCTCGCCCAGCCTGCGTCGCCTGTACGAGTGCGGCGCGGAGAGCATGTCGAGGTTCTTGGAGAGGTACATCTTGGCCGTGCCGCGGTGGTCATTCTCGTTAGCCCACGTGTCCTCGGCCACATAGCCATAGAACGCGAGCGTGGGAAGAGCGCCCTTGGCCTCGTCCTTCACGATGCCGCAATAGTGGTCGATCATCTCCACCGTCACCTCGTTGCAGCATTCGAGGTAGTCTATGACACGGCGACCCTTCGCCGGATCGCGCCACCCGTCTTGGTTCTTGCACCGTTCCTCCCTGCCGGGCAGCGTGACGGACTCGAAATCGGCCTTCGGGTCTTTGAACGCCTCGCGGAGGCGGCCGACGTCGTTGCCATATTTTCTGCGGAGATAGCGCACGAACGCCTGCCGCATCGGCTCGGAGAGGTCTCCCCAGGCGCTGCTGGGCTCGTGCCCCCATACATCCCAGCTGAAATGCTCGCCGCACGGACCGCTCGCCACGTGTATTCCCATCAGGTGGTCGCCGTAGCGGTCGATCAAGTGGCGCACCGCCCTGCGGTAGTACGGCGAAAGCTCCTTGCGGCACTTGAGCGACGCAAACGACTCGCGCACCTGCATTCCCTTCCTCCCCGGAGCATATACATGCCTTTCAGACTGATTCGCGGCGCTCCACCAGTCGGGAGCGGTGTAGAAGACGCGCGGCAGCACTGACGCCTTCGGCGCCCACGAGAGGAGCTTGTCAATGTGCGAATCCTGGTATTCCATCCCGAACGAGCCGTCCTTGCGCCAGTAGGGATTTCGGTAGTGCGGGAATGAGCCGAACATGGAGAAGAAGTCCATGCCCGCCGCCGCCATGTCCTTCGTGTCCTTTTCCTGCGGCTCCCACTGCCAGAACATCATCGCCGCCACGGGCTTGCCGTCGTGGTACAGCCCCGGCGCGCCGTTCAGCTCCGCCACGCGCCAGCCAGGACCAGGCATCGCGCCGTCAGCCAAGCGCGGCGCGGCGTTCAACACTGCCGCAGCGGACGCAAAGGCCGCAAGAACCATCGCTTTTACACTCTTCATCTGACCGATCTCCTTGGGCAACGCGGTTCACCCGCCTTTTTCGTCAGGCGTCCACCGAGACGGACGTCTTTCCGCAAGCAGCCTAAGCTGGCTCTGTACAGAGCAGATTGATATCCTCGAGTCCACGCTCGTCTTCCTTCCGTTTCACGACGTCATGACCGCCGTATAAGATCAAGGACATCGGTCCTGGAGAAATGGCGTCAGCGGAACTGCCATTCGAGGATGCCGCCGCTCCAGCCTTCCTGAAGCTGAATCGAAAGACGCACGGCCTGAGCCTTGACCGGGGCAGGAAAGTCAAGCGCGCAGAACTTGTCTTTCGCAACCGGCCCTTGGCCGCCGGCGTCCTGCCAAGGCGCATCCTTCGCGGCACGCCACTGCACCTTCCACGACGCCGGCAGACGGCAGTTGCCCTTCTTCCCGTCGTCGAACCAGTACACCGAAACACCTTTGAGCGTCTCCACCTGGTTGAATTCGCACATCACCCATTCGGCTGTGCCCTTGTGGTCCCAGAAAGTGTGGCGCGGAATGGAATGGTCGTCGGACGCCTTGGGCACCACGCCGTCGCACACGGCCGTAATGTTGTCGCGCGGGAAGCAGAACGAGGCCGAGAGCTTGAAGTCGAAGCTTGCGCTGTCAATCTGCGGGGCGACGGGGAACCAAGTCTGCATCTCGCCCGCTCCGCGGTGGCACCACGCGAAGTACGGCACAAGCTTAAGCACTGTATTCTCCACGCGGCTCGTGCGCAGGCCGCGACGCACGGAGGCGGCCTGAACGGTGAAGGCTGGATAGACGTTGCCGAGGATGTTGCAGGTCGTGGGGGTGAACACAGCGTCGGCGTAGATGGACTTGTTCAACACACGCCCGCCGTTGTCCACGCCTTCCGCGCAGTAGAGGATCGGGCCGCACTCCACGGCAAGTCTGCCGCGGTCCTGCTTCACCGCGTCATGCGCCTTCACGCGCCGCACTGGCATGTTCATCGCCACCTCTACGACATCGCCCTTCTTCCACTCGCGGCTGATCGCGCAGTAGCCCTTCTCAGGCGTGAACGCGAAGGCCTTGCCGTTCACCTTCACGGAGAAATCGGCCAGCGAGCCTGGCGTGGTCTGCGTGTAGAGGTCGCTCGGCACGGGGCGCCCCACGCACCATCCGGGCACGCGCACGTTGATGGTGAAGTTTCTAGTTTCGGGTTTCGGGTTTCGGGTTTCGATGTCCGCTACGGTGATCTTGGATGCGCCCTTCCAGGGGTACTCCGTCTCCTGCGAGAGCTTGACGGTGCCGCCGGAGAGCGCGAGCTTCGCGTCGCTCGCCACGAAGAGGTTCACGTAAGCCGCGTCACCGCGCGTAGCGTAGGCGAACTGCGCGATCTGCGGGATGAAGCGCACGATGTTCACGGGGCAGCAGCTGCAGCCGAACCACTTCGAGCGCTGGTAGCCGCCGCGCGATGCGAGCGGGTTCGGATAGAAGAACTCGTCGCCGCCGAGAGAGATGCCGCTCAGGAAGCCGTTGTAGATCACGCGCTCCAAGACGTCGATGTACTTCGCGTCGCCGCGCATCAGGAACATGCGCTGGTTCCAGAGAGCGTTGGCGATGGCGGCGCACGTCTCTAGGTACGCGCCTTCGTTGGGAAGGTCATAGTTGTCGCCGAACGCCTCGCCCGCGCTGCCGAGCCTCTTGTCGGCGTAGTTGACGTGGCGGTGCGCGCCGATGCCGCCGTTCAGGTGGAGCTTCTTCGAGACCACGTTCTCCCAGAGGGCGTCGATTGCGGCGACGTACGAGCGGTCGCCTGTGAGGGCGGCGACGTCTGCCATGCCGCAGTAGAGATAGCCGGCGCGCACGGCGTGGCCGAGGGCCTCGCGCTGGTCGACAACGGGCATGTGGTCCTGTAGGCTGGCGTTCCACGTGTGGCGCAGGTCCTTGCGCCCGCGCATGTCGAGGAAGGTCTTGGCCATCTTCAGGTAGCGCATCTCGCCCGTGGCGCGGTAGAGCTTGCATAGGGCGAGCTCTATCTCCTCGTGGCCCGGGGCCTCGTGAAGCTGCGTGGGGCCGAAGCCGAACGTGCGCGAGACGAGGTCGGCGCTGCGAATGGCGACGTCGAGGAGCGAACGCTTGCCCGTTACCTGGTAGTAGGCCACAGCGGCCTCGTACATGTGGCCGATGTTGTAGAGCTCGTGGCCGTGGTCGCAGCGGCTCCAGCGGGTGGGGCCCATCATGCCGTACTTGACGTTGCCGTTCTTGTCGGTGCCGTAGTTGAAGCCGAGCGTGCGGGCGGTGTAGAGGTAGCCGTCCGGCTCCTGGGCCCGGGCGATGTTGGCGATGAGGTTGTCGAGGTACTTCTCGAGCTTGGGGTCGGGATGCGTGGAAAGGGTGTAGGCGGCGCCTTCGATGATCTTGTACACGTCGGAGTCGTCGAACGGAATGCCGCGGAATCCGTGCCCCTCGCGCCTGCCGGCCGCCTCGAAGTTGTGGATGCGGCCCGTCTCCTCGCTCTTGCGGAAGTCGGCCTGCACCGTCACTATGCGGTTCGTCTCGAAGCGCGGCAGCCAGAAGCCCGCGCGGATTGAGACGTTCGTCATGTCGGCGGCGCGGAACGGATAGTCGTTCGCGGCCATGCATATGCCAACGGCGATCGACGCCGCGCATGCCACAAATGTCTTCGTCATGTTTTTCCTTTAGTTCGATTACAATCTTCTACGGCTCATTCCGGTGCATGCCGCTGGCTTTGTTCGGCAGCGGAAACTTCAGGCCTCTCAGACAGTCGCGCTCAGAAGCTCGTCGGCGAGCGCCGCGAGCTTCGCCTCGGTCGCGGCGTTCATCGCGGAGAGGATGGTCACCGTGTTCTCGCAGAAGGTGATGCCCTTCGACTTCTCGAAGAGTCCCTTCATCACGCGCGCGGCGACGGGCGCCCAGCTGCCGTTCTCAACGAGGCCGACGAGCCGGTTCTGGTAGTTGCGCTCGGTGAGATGCTCGATGAACGTGCGCATGAACGGGAAGACGTCCATGTTGTACGTGGTGGTGGCGAGAACGAGCTTCCCGTAGCGGAAGGCGTCCTCGACGGCCTCGGGCATGTCGTCGCGCGCGAGGTCGGTGATCGCCACCTTCGGGCAGCCCTTCGCGAGCAGCAGCTCCTTGAGCTTGAGCGCGGCCGCCTTGGTGTGGCCGTACACGCTCGTGTAGGCGATGCACACGCCCTCGCTCTCCACGGCGTAGCTGCTCCACGTGTTGTACTGCTTGACGACGTGCGCGATCTCCTCGGGCGTCTGGAGAAGCGGGCCATGCAGCGGCAGGATGCGCTCGATGGCGAGGCCCGCGGCCTTCTTGAGAAGCGCCTGCACCTGCGCGCCGTACTTGCCCACGATGCCGATGTAGTAGCGGCGCGCCTCGCAGTCCCATCCCTCCGGGTCTTCCACGTCGTTCGCGCCGAACTTGCCGAAGCCGTCCGCCGAGAAGAGCGTCTTCGCCGGCGCGTCGTACGTCACGATCACCTCCGGCCAATGCACCATCGGCGCGGCGACGAACGTGAGCACGTGTCCGCCGAGGTCGAGCGTGTCGCCCTCCTTCACAACGAGGCGGCGGTCTTCGAACTCCGTGCCGAAGAAGTTCTTCATCATGCAGAAGGCCTGCTCGGACGACACAACCGTCACTCCGGGATTCGCCTCGAGGAAGCGAGCGATGCACGCCGAGTGGTCGGGCTCCATGTGCTGCACCACGAGATAGTCGAGCGCGCGCCCGGCGAGAGCCGCCTTCACGTTCCCGGACCACTCCTCTAAGAACCGCGCGTCCACGGTGTCCATCACCGCAGTCTTCTCCGCGCCCAGCACCACGTAGCTGTTGTATGCCATTCCGCGCGGCACCACGTACTGCCCCTCGAAGAGGTCCACGTCGTGGTCGTTCACGCCAACGTACTTGATGTCATCAGTTATTGTCATTGACTTTCTCCGTTGCAAAAGTTTCAGTTTTCTGGTCACGCCAGCTGCGAGAGGAAGCGAAGGTCGTTCTCGTAGAGCCAGCGGATGTCGGGGATGCCGTACTTTATCATCGCGATGCGCTCCACGCCGAATCCGAATGCGTATCCGCTCACTTCGTCGGGGTTCCATCCAACGTGGCGGAACACGCGCGGATCAACCATGCCCGCGCCGGCCACTTCGATCCAGCCGGACTGCTTGCACACGTTGCATCCCTTGCCGCCGCACACGTGGCACGAGAAGTCCACTTCCACCGAAGGCTCCGTGAACGGGAAGAAGTGCGGGCGGAAGCGCACGGTCACGGAGGAGCCCATCATCTCCTTCGCGAAGTACGCCAGCACGCTCTTCAGGTCGGCAAGCGACACGCTCTTCGTATCCACGTACAGCCCCTCGATCTGGTGGAAGTTCGCGGAGTGCGTGGCGTCGGTGGTGTCGCGGCGGTATGTGCGACCGGGGCAGATCACCCGCACGGGGGGCTTGTTCGCGAGCATGGTGCGGATCTGAACGGGAGAGGTCTGCGTGCGCAGAAGAAGGTCCTCGGGATTCTGCGCCATGCCCTCGCCGCGGATCTCCGGGCAGTCGATCCAGAACGTGTCGGTGCGGTCGTTGGTGGGATGGTGGAGAGGCGTGTTGAGAGCGGTGAAGTTGTTGAAGCGCGTCTCGATGTCGGGTCCGTCCGCCACCGTGAAGCCGAGCTTGCCGAAGATGCGCGCAGTGTCGGCGATCACGCGGCTGAGCGGATGCTCAACGCCGATGGCGGGCCAGCGGCCCGGCAGCGTGGCATCGACGTCCTCCGCCTTTCCGCCGCCCGCGGCCCCGCCCGCGCCCTTGGCGGCGAGCGCGGCCTCAACTTCGGCGCGCCATGCCTGCACGGCCTTGCCGAACGCGGGGCGCTCCTCCTTGGGGACATCCTTCATTCCCTTGATGAGCGCCGGAATGGATCCATTGCGGCCAACGTATTTGATGCGCAGCTGCTCCACCGCCGCGGCATCCGCGGCGGCGGCTATCTCGGCCAGAGACGCGGCCTTGCCCTGTTCTAGTTCTTCAAGTGTCATAAGACGGCTTTCTTTCTGTAGGTCGTAATATTATACCCCATTCCGCGCTCAGGGGCAAGCGGCGGAAAAGGCCCGGCGCGCAAAATCGTCGAGCTGGCCGGTGATGGCGAGGAAGTCGAGCGACATGTAGCGGTCGCGCATGAATATGGTCTTGCGAGCGTCGGCGAGCGACGCCTCCACCGTGGACCCTATCTCCTCGGGCGTCGTCGGCGCGCCCACCACGCGCAGTCGCCTCTCCATCTCGGCGGACGGCACAAGCTGCCCTTCCAGGCGCGCGCGTATCTGCGGCCAGCGAGCCTTGAAGCTTTCGAGCCGCGCGCGCAGAGCATCGCGGTCAACAAACTTCGCCCTCACCGCCTTCACTCCTATCTCGGGGAATTTCGTGCCTGCGAACGCCACCGCACCATCCCTCTCCTGCTCTTCGAGAGGCCGCCAGTTCCGCAGGCACTGCTCCACGTCGAGCCGCGAATAGTCGAACGCGAGCATCTGCTCGTAAACGCGGCACATGAAGAGAGTGAACACGCCCACCTGGATTCCATGCGGCACTATCTCGCCCTTGTAGGTGTGGTCGCGCATTTCGAGGAGGTGGCTGAAGAGATGCTCCGCGCCTGAGGCGGGGCGCGAGCTCTGCATGTCCTGCATCGCGAATCCGCCGAGCATGAGGCCTTCCACGAAGCGCGTCATCGGCTCCGTCTTCATGGCGGCCACTCCCTCCGGGTCGCCGATGGCGTCCTTGAGTCCGTCCTGCACAGTGTGCCAGGCGGAGTCGTGCCATTCGGAGGCGCCAAGCTCGTAGGCGAGAATCCAGTCCGCCCCGGCGGGCACCTTTGCCATCAGGTCGGCGAAGCCGCTCGCGGCCATCCACGCGGGCGCAGTGCGCATCACGTCGAGGTCGGCGATGATCGCACGCGGCGCAGGGCATGGATACGTCTGCTTCGCGCCTTCGGGACTTCTGAGCGCCGCGCCGAAGCTCGAATATCCGTCCACGCTTGCCGCCGTCGCCGCGGTCATGTAGGGGATGTTGAGTTCGCCGCTCGCCCTCTTCACGAGGTCGTTCACAACTCCGCTGCCTGCGGCCACCGGCACCATCGCCTCGCCGGGATGCGCCGCAGCGGCCTTCGCGATCGCGTCGCGCACTTCGGCGGCATAGTGGTAGTCGGCATGGAACGTGCGCCCGCCTGGCTCCAGCACGTACTCCGCCACGTCCACCCCGGCCTCTCGCAGCAGCTCCTCCACGCGCTCTCCCGCAGCGGCTCTAGTGCGCGGATCGCACACCACGATTGCGCGCGCCACGCCGGGAAACTGCGCCTTGAAAACAGCGGCTGTCTCGCGCAGCACGCCATCGCCGATCACGCACGCCTTCGTGTCGGCAGCGCGTCTCAGCGCGGCATCTATCATCTCTTTCGACATATTCGTCAGCCTTTCTCGCCTGCGCTTCTGATGCAGACGTCCCCATTATGCCATATCCATGCCGATCGCACAAGCCATAACGCTTCGAATCACCGTATGAAGATGTGGTGGCGCCAAGACGCGTCAACGGATGAAGCGACAAGAGTGTCGATTCCCCGAAGGGAACCACGCCTCGGGGAAGCGGCGCTCCCGCCGCTTCATGACCTGGCAGGGGAGGAAGCGACAAGAGTGTCGCTTCCCCGATGGAGGGCCGCGCCTAGGGGAAGCGGCGCTCCCGCCGCTTCATGACCTGGCAGAGAAGGAAGCGACAAGAGTGTCGCTTCCCCGATGGGTAGCCGCGCCTCGGGGAAGCGGCGCTCCCGCCGCTTCATGACGCGACAGGGGAGGAAGCGATAAGAG
>JAFXIL010000150.1 GCA_017563185.1 Kiritimatiellia bacterium
TCGGTGGTATAGGCGCTTCCAACGTGAGTGAGACAAACGAAGGAGTGTATGCGCGATGAAAAAAATCAGATTAGCTCTTGTTGCCTGCTCGGCGATCATGCTTGCGGCAGCGGCTTTCTGCTCGGATCCTCTGCCTGCAGACTCGATGAATGCATTGAGGACGATGCTGGATTTCGCGCAGGGGCCGAAGCAGGACAACCTGACGCTGGACATGGTTCAGATCGAGCCGAATTTCAGCATGCCGGAGGTTTTCTTCGGCATGGCCAGAATTGACGGCGACTGGCCGATTGCACGACGTAAGGCTGTCTTCGATGCGTATCTTGCGGGAATGGGCGACATAGACTTCACCGACGTGACAAACAAGGACAGGGGACTCGCTCTGAAGGCCACCGCACAGTGTATGACGATGAACTACACGAACGCACTTCCCCACATGCGCAGGCTGGTGCTGAACACGACGCTTACGGGATGGATGCGACGAAGGGAGATTGGGAGATTGATAGCCTTGTCTCCAGTGTGTGACGAAACCACGGCGACCATTGAGGCCATCTTCACGAATCGTGTTGCTTTCTCATGGGAAGACCGCGAAGAGTGCTTTGACTATGCGTTGAAGATGGCAGGGGCAAGTCAATCCAATCTCGTTTCGCAGACTGTTAGTGCTAGGGCCGCCCATGTGTTTACTTGTGATGCGACTGAGTGGCAACTCTATGGAGAATATGATCGGTTTTGGAAAAAGTATTATACCGGATACGCAATGAGCTCAAACCGTCTTGAATTGGCAATGATGGCTCTGGCAAATACCAATATAATGCAAAGTAGCAACTGGGCGTTTCTCAAAAGACGATTCACTTCCGTGACGAACCAGCTGCTTTCGTCCGGGCAGCCGCTTGTGCAGTTGAACATAGATGATGGCGAGTGAGTTTCCTCTCCCAATTCCACAATCTCACAATCACGACGTCTCATGGCGGTATTTTCGGCTTGATTCCGCACGGCCGAAACAGTATAATCATTCAACTGAATTTCCTAAACAAAAAAGCTCAACAAAAAACTGGAGAAAAAATGAAGTTCCGTCTTACCGTGTTTTCGTGTGTTCTCGCCATGGCGATGTGCCTGATGGCCCAGGATAAGAACAAGTCGGTGGTCGTGGTGAACATCAAGGGCGTGGAGCGCGTGCCCGTGAGCGTGGAGACCACAGGAGGCAGCGCCGCGGCGGATGCGTTCAACGCGTCGCTCAAGCGCAACCTCGCCATCAGCGGCTACTTCGAGCTGCGTGCAAGCGGCGGCGCCGTTCGCATCACCGGCAATCCGGGCGCCGTTGTGTCGGCAGCCGGCGTGGGGCCGAACAAGATGACCGTCAAGACGAACAAGGCGTTTGCCGACGCGAAGGCCGCGCGCATGGCGGCGCGCGAGTTCGTGGACGCCATCGTGAACGTGCAGACCGGCGCCAAGGGCTTTGCGTGCGAGCGCATCGTGTTCGCCGACCGCAAGGGCAAGGACAACGGCGAGCTCTACACCTGCTACCCCGACGGCTACGACATCCGCCAGCTCACGCAGGATCGCCATGCGGTGGTCGGTCCGCGCTGGGCGCCGAACAAGGAGGACATCTACTACACTGGCTTCCTGCAGAAGACGCCTCTCGTGTACCGCATCGCCGCCTCCACTGGAAAGCGCGAACTGCTCGCCTCCTTCAAGGGACTCGCCACTGGCGCCGCAATCGCCCCCGACGGAAAGCGCTGCGCGATCATCCTCTCCTTCCAGGGCAACCCCGAGCTGTACGTCTTTGACATGTCTGCGAAGATGATCAACCGCATGACTCGCACTCAGCGCGCGAGCGAGGCATCGCCCTGCTGGAACAAGACGGGCACGAAGATCGTGTACGTGAGCGACGAGACGCGCCAGCCGCAGATATACCTGCTCGACGTCGCCACCAAGAAGTCCACGCGCCTCACGCGCACCGGTAGCCAGAACACGAACCCCGACTGGGGTCCCGACGGGCGCATCGTGTACGCCTCCAAGCGCGGCGGGCAGAACGTGCTCGTGGTGATGGACCCCGCGAAGGGCGAGGCCTCCGCGCGCGTGGTGACTGCTCCCGGCGCGTGGGAGCATCCCAGCTGGGCGGCAGATGGCCGTCACGTGGTGGCCGAGAGCAACGGCGCCATCTACATCGTGGACACCGATCCCAAGGTGGTCGAGGCGAAGGAGCGTCCCATTCAGCTCTTCCGCAACGCCGGCCATTGGATGAATCCCTCCTGGTGCCGCTGATCACCTTGCGAAGCTTTTCCGAAAGGAGACTGCCGACATGTTGAACCGCAGAGAATTCATCGGTCTCGCCGCCGCAGGTGCCGCGTTCGCGGGTCTTGGCGCGCAGAAGGGGCGCATCCTCTTCGGCGCATGCCGCGGATTCGGCGACGCGCCGCTCATGAAGGAGCTTGGGTATGACTTCATCGAGGGCGGCGTGGCGCACGCGCTTCAGCCCGACAAGAGCGACGAAGAGTGGAAGCGCCGGCGCGACGAAGTGCGCGCTCTGCCGATCCCGCTGCGCAGCTGCAACGGCTTTCTGCCCGGAAAGTTCCGCCTCACCGGCGAGAAGGCCAGCTTCGACAAGCCTCTGGAGTATGCGGAGAAGGCATGCCGCCGTGCGGACGAGGTGGGCCTGAAGACGATAGTGTTCGGTTCCGGCGGCGCACGCAACGCGCCCAAGGGATTCCCCAAGGAGAAGGCGGTGGAGCAGTTTGTGGACTTCTGCAAGCGCCTGGCCGGTCGCATCGCCGACTGCAAGGTGTGCGTGGTGCTCGAGCCGCTGCAGCCGAAGGAGGCGAACTACCTCAACTTCGTGCGCGAAGGCCGCGAACTCTGCGAGCGCATCGGCTCGCCGCGCATTCGTCTGTTGGCGGACATCTTCCACATGCTTCAGGGCGGCGAGGGCGCGCAGTCGATCGAGCAGACGACGTCTGATCTGCTCCGCCACTGCCACATCGCCGAGAAGGGGCCTCGCACCGCGCCTGGCCTGTCGTCTGACGGCTCGCAGTTCGCTCCGTACTTTGACGCGCTGAAGAAGATTGGCTACGAAGGCGGCGTCTCCTGCGAGTGCGGCTGGGGCAAGAAGGGGGATCTGCGCGCGAACCTTGAGAAGGCGCTTGCCGTGATGCGTCGGCTCTCCGGACAGGTCTGATCGCGTAAAATCTTGCGATTCTTGCCGTTTGGCATTGACTTTTCGGGGGGGATAGAGGATAATTATCAGCGTTTCAAGTTTGAAATCCGAGTAAGGCGAAGAGTATGGCTGAAGAGAACACAGAGAAGAACGGCGAGGGCGCGCTTGATCTGAGCGCGCTCGGGTCGTTTGACTTCACACCGGACTGGGCCAAGGGCAGACCCGACGACACGTCGAAGTACGCGCGGTTTGAAGCGCGCGAGGAGCGTGGCGACCGTGGGGACCGTGGCGATCGCGGACGTTTCCCGCAAGGCGGCCAGCGCCGCGGAGACCGTGGTGACCGCGGCGATCGTGCGCGTTTCCCGCAGGGTGGGCAGCGCCGTGAAGAGCGTGGCGGCGGAGACAGGCCGCGGCATGACGACCGCCCTCGCTTCCAGCGCGGCGGAGAGCGTCCCCAGCGTCCCTTCGTGAAGCCTCTTGACGTCGATGTGCGCATCCTTCCCGAACAGCGCCAGCTCGGCGATTTCATCCGCAAGATCCAGAGCGCGCCCTACATGGCGTATCCGCTCAAGCAGCTGGCGTACTTCTTCCTCGACCATCCCGAGGCGTGCGTGCTGCGCGTGTCGCCGAAGAAGGACGCCGAGCCGATTTCGTTCCACCAGTGCAAGGCGTGCGGGTTCGTGGCGTTCTCGGAGGACGAGCTCATGGCGCACGTCGTGGCCGCGCATCTCGGCGACTACTACGATTGCGAGGAGGTGGAGTGCGAGCCGCCGAAGGGCACCTTCAGCTGCGTGGCGCGCTGCGGGCTGAGCGGCGAACTGCTAGGCCCGCCAAACCTGCACGGCTACGATTCGCGCGTCCGCGAGATGCTGCGCACGCGCTATCCCGACATGGACGAGGCCGCGTACCGCGCGCGCATCGAGATGGTGCGTGATCCCGACGTGGTGGAGCAGTGGAGGCAGTCCGCCACCAAGAAGACAATCTACCGCCGCAAGGGAGCGCAGGCCGCCGCGCCTGCGGCCGAAGGCGATGCGGCCCCCGTGGAGGTGCCGGCCGTCGAACGCGAGATGGCGGAGCTCGAGTTCCGCCGCCTCTTCGCTCCGGCTCTGCTCACGGCCCCGCGCACGGTCGACATCACTGCGGACAAGGCGCTCAAGTCGTCCAACCTCGGCCTCGTCTTCGCCTGCCGCGACGCGATCCAGAAGGAGCGTCGCTTCCCGTCGTCGCTCTTCTTCGCCCTGCGCGGCGCTTTCCATCACCGCAAGCTCCAGTTCTTCCGCGCCAACGATCCTCGCGGGCCGGAGTTCGTGATCGCCGTCAAGCCTTCCGCGCTCGACACGGCCCACGCGATTCCCGAGCTCGCCGCGCTCGTCAAGTACGTGGAGGAGCACCTCGACCTGTCGCCCGGCGCAGTGGCGGCAGCTCTCGCCGAAGGAGATCCGGAGAAGGCCAAGGCGGCGAAGGCTCACATCATGTGGCTTCTTGAGAAGGGACACCTCGTGTGCTACGCAAACGGCGGACTCGTTTCGCCGGCAGAGCATCCGTATTGGCGTCCGAGGCCGCGCAGGTCGCAGCAGCCCAAGCCTGCCGAAACTCCGGCACCCGAAACTCCGAAGCCCGAAGCTCCGGCGCCCGAAATTTCGAACCCCGAACCCCCGGAACCTGCATCCACTGGATCCGAGACTCCGAAACCAGAAACTTCGGAACCCGTACCCACTGAACCCGAAACTCCGGAATCCGAAACCCCGGAACCTTTGTCATGAGACTTCCAATCAGCTGGTTGAACGAATTTGTTGATGTTTCCGACATCCCGGTGAACGAACTTGCCGAGCGTCTTACGCGCAGCGGTCTTCAGGTGGAGGCGATCGAGACGTCGGGTCCCGAGCCGCTTTCCGATTTCTTCGTGGTGGGCGAGGTGCTCACGTGCGAGGTGATCGAAGGCACGCATCTGCACAAGACCACCGTCACGGACGGCAAGGAGACTGTGCAGGTTGTGTGCGGCGCGCCCAACTGCCGTGCCGGCATGAAGAGCGTGCTCGCCAAGATCGGCGCGGTGGTGCCTGACGGCGGCTTCAAGATCAAGAAGGGGAAGCTGCGCGGCGTGGAGTCGTTCGGAATGCTCTGCAGCTCGAAGGAGCTGGCGCTTCCCGGCGGCAGCCACGACGGCATCATGGAGCTACCGGCGGATGCGCCCACGGGCGCGTTCGCGCGCGACGTGGTGGGCTGCGAGAAGCCCGAGACGGTGTTCGACATCGAAGTGACGTGGAATCGTCCTGATGCCCTGAGCGTCGTCGGCCTCGCGCGCGAGTTCGGCGCGGTTCTCGACCGTCCAGTGAAGATGCCCTCCATCGACTTTGACGAGAGCGATGTAGATGTGAACGGCGAGGTGAAGGTGGAAGTGCTGGACGCCGTACGCTGCCCGCGCTACACCGCACGCGTGGTGACGAGCGTTGAGGATGGGCCATCTCCCGACTTCATGGCGCGCCGACTCGAGGCGTGCGGAGTTCGCTCGCTCGGACTTCTCGTTGACGTCACCAACTACGTGATGCTCGAATGCGGCCAGCCGATGCACGCCTTCGACTACAAGACGCTCGCGGGCGGCAAGATCGTCGTGCGCGACGCGGCGCCCGGCGAGACCATCAAGACGCTCGACGGCGTGGAGCGCAAGCTCGACGAGACGATGCTAGTGATCGCCGACGCGGAGAAGCCTTCGGCCGTCGCTGGCGTGATGGGCGGCGAAGGCAGCGAGATCGCGCCTGGCACGAATCGCGTGCTGATAGAAAGCGCGCTATTCGAACCCGCCTCCACGAAGTACACGGCCACGAAACTCGGCCTCGCGACGGAGTCGTCGTACCGCTACATCCGCGGGGTGGACAAGGATCTCGCAGACTGGGCGAGCCGCCGCGCGTGCCACCTGCTTCAGAAGTACGGCAAGGCCGTGATCGCGAAGGGCGTGGTGGATGTGGACAACCGCGCGCAGCCGCTGAATGCGGATGTCACCCTGGACTTTGAGCGCGCCCGCCGCCTAATCGGCATTCCCGTTGGCAACGACGCGATGGTGTACATCCTCCGCAACCTCGGCCTGGAGCCGCGCGAGAAGGGTCCGTACGCCGCCAAGGCAACCCTTGCGTTCGGCATCCCCAGCTGGCGTTGGGATCTCACGCTCGAGGCAGACCTCGTGGAGGAGGTCGCCCGCATCTACGGGCTCGACAACATTTCGGACGCCATGCCGAGCGCGCCTAGCGTCTCGCCGCTCTCCGACGCGCCTTTCCGCGCCAAGGAGAAGGTGCGCGCAACGTGCCTTGCGCTCGGCTTCACGGAGGGCATGCACTATTCGTTCCTCTCCGCCGGCGAGCTGGAGGCGTTCGATCCGCGCGAAGAGGTGAAGGCGGCGCGCCTTGCGCTGCCCGATCCGGTGAGCGCCGAGTACGGCGTGCTGCGCGATTCTCTGCTGCCGCAGCTGATGGGCTCTCTCGGGCGCAACGCAACGCATCAGCTCGAGACGGCGAAGCTCTTCGAACTCGGGCGCGTGTTCGGAAAGGCCAGGGACGGCAAGCCGTTCGAGACGGACCGTCTTGCGCTTGGCTTCACGGGGCCTGTTGGCCGCAGTGCACTCGACTGCCGCAGGGCCGTCACGGCCGAAGAGGCTCTTCTCTGGATAAAGGGCGCCGTTGAACGGCTCGCCGCCGCCATGCACGTGGCGCGCCTCGAGTTTCGTCCGGCCGAGCATCCCGCGTTCGCGGCGGCGCTCGAGATCCGCGCCTACGGCCGCCCGGCGGGCGTGTGCGGGGTTCTCTCGGCGAAGCTGCGTCATCCATTCCGCCTCACCACGCAGATGGCGCTTGCGGAGATCGATCTCGAGCCGCTCACCAGGCGCTTCGACGCCGTGGGCAAGGTGTCGCCAGTGCCGGCGTTCCCGATGGTGAAGCGCGACATCGCGTTCGTGGCCGGCGAGGGCGTTACGCACGAGGCGGTGGAGAAGTGCATACGCAAGGCCGCGCCGGCCGAGCTGGTGGGCGTGGCGCTCTTCGACATTTTCACTTCAAAGGAGATCGGCAAGGGCCGCCGCTCGTTCGCCTACTCGCTCGCGTTCCGCGCGGCAGACCGCACGCTCACGGACGACGAGGTGAACAAGGCGTTCTCCCGCATAGTCGATGCGCTCAAGACCAGTCTGAAGGTCGAAGTGCGCGACAGCTGATCTCTGTCATCGTGGGCTCTGGCTTGCACGCGGACTCGGCAGTATATTTCTCTGACCTTCGTTTTATTATGGGAGCCTAAAGCCTGCGGCGTGTGCGCCGCAGGTGGGGGTGCCCACTTGGGACATGAGGTTCCAGGGATTCTGTACTACGGCAAGCCGGGGTCTTTTTTTGTGAAAGGACGCGCAGATTTGGTATAATGTGCCATATGACTTTCGCGGAGTAGTCGAACAGGCGACCTATGAAGAATCTGACAGTAGAAATCGACGCAGTGGCGGAGAGCGGATTGGTGCTTCAGCAGGCGGGGCAGTCCGTGCTGCGGGAGGTGCGCGTGAAAAACGCCGGCGAGGAGACGCTCGTTGGCGCGAAGCTTGTTTTGTCTTCCGACGTCGGGCTGTTTCGTCCGCTTGAGATGGCGCTTGCCGCAGTGCAGCCTGGCGAGACGGTGTGCGTGCCGATTCCAGAAGGCGAGCCCAGGCTGGACTTCGCATTCCTCTCTACGCTTGCCGACGTGAAGGAGGGCGAGGTGCGCGCGGCAGTGCAGGATGGCGACGGCAACGAGCTCGCGTTCGCGTCCGCCCGCCAGACCGTGTATCCGCCTGACCAGACGCTCGGCTGCGGACGGCCCATCTACTACGCGAGCTTCGTCATCCCCAGCTGCGACGCCACGCGCCGCATCCAGGCCGACGTCGCGAAGATCCTCGAGGAGACGACGGGCTCCGCGGCGATCGTGGGCTATCTCCAGGGCAAGGCGGCCGTGTACGACATCTGCAAGGCAGTTTACCGCGCGGTGCAGAACCTCGGAATCTCCTATGCCGTGGCGCCGGCGACGTTCGGCCAGCCCGGGCAGAAGGTGCGTCTGCCGGACGAGATCCTGAAGTACAAGACCGGCTGCTGTCTCGACACCACACTGCTCTTTGCCTCCCTCTTCGAACTGTGCGGGCTAAGGCCCGTTGTTGTGCTTGCAAAGAACCACGCCCTCGTTGGCTGCCACCTCTTGGACAAGAGCTTCCACGATCCTGTGGTGACGGATGCGGAGACGCTGCGCAAGGCGATGGACGACGACACCTTCGTCGTCGTGGAGACCACTCTCGTTGGCGGCAACTCATCCTTCGCCGAGGCGGAGAGCGCGGCAAAGAAGAATCTGCTGGAGAAGTCGGCATTCCGCGCCGCCGTTGACGTGGCGCTCGCGCGCGGCATGGGCGTTCATTCGCTTCCTGTCGTTCCTGGCGGCGGATTCGGCGAAGTCGACGGGCGCGACGTAGACGCCCGCGACGAGGCTGCCCGCGCGCTGAAGGAGGATGTTGACCTTGACGCGCTCGGCTCGCATGGCGAGAAGGATTCCGCCCAGGCGCGTGTCGACGGCTGGGCCCAGCGCCTCCTTGACCTTTCCAAGGCCAACCGCCTGCTGAACGTGCGCGGCACCGCGAAGGTGGTGCCGATTCTCTGCCCCAAGCCCGCGAAGCTAGAGGACGCGCTTGCGGCGGACAGCGGATTCCGCGTGAAGTCGTACGAGAACTTCCTTGACGAGGAGGCGGGACGCGCCTTCCAGCGCCTTGCGCCCGCGGCGGCGCTTGAGCAGTACCGCGACACTCTCGTGAAGTCGCTTCGCGAGTGCGACCTGTGGAGCGCGCTGCCGAAGCGCGAGACCGACAAGCGGATGAAGGAGCTCTACAGGGCGGCGCGGGTTGACCTTGAGGAGAGCGGCGTCAACACTCTGTTTCTTGCGTTTGGCGCTCTTGAATGGCGCGAGGCCGCGGCTGCGAAGACGGCTCCGTCGTACCGCGCGCCGATTCTGCTGATGCCGGTGAGGATAGAGCGGCGCAGCGTGGCGGAAGGCTACCGCATACACAGGATCGACGAGGAGACGATCGTCAACACCACGCTCCTCGAGATGCTGCGCGTGGAGTATCAGCTTTCGGTGCCGGGACTCGATCCGCTTCCGACCGACGATTCCGGTGTAGATGTGGCGAAGGTGTTCGGCATCTTCCGCGCGGCGGTGCGCGATCTGCCTGGCCTCGCCGTGACGGAGGACTGCATACTCGGGCAGTTTTCTTTCGGCAAGTTCGTGATGTGGAAGGACCTTACGTCCCGCAGCGAGGCGATCCGTTCGCATCCGCTCATCGCCCACCTCATCAACAGGGCGGGAACGTTCGACGACGGCGTGGAGGTCTTTCCTGCGAAGGAGGTGGACCGTCATCTCGACTATTCGCATCTCTGCTGCCCGATGAGCGCGGACTCTTCGCAGCTGGCGGCCATCCTCTACTCGGCCCTTGGCAAGACGTTCGTGCTGCATGGTCCGCCCGGCACCGGAAAGTCGCAGACGATCACAAACCTCATCGCGCACAACCTCTCGCTCGGAAGGCGCGTGCTGTTCGTCTCCGAGAAGAAGGCCGCGCTCGACGTTGTGTACAACCGCCTTGCGCGCATTGGGCTTGCTCCGTTCTGCCTGCAGCTGCATTCGAACAAGACCGGCAAGGGGGACGTGTACGCCCAGTTCTCCGAGGCGCTGAAGGTAGGCGCTTCCTCGCCGCCCGGCGACAGAAGCGCGGTGGTGGGCGAGATGGAGTCGATGCGCCGCCAGCTCGACGGCTATGTGAAGGCGCTGCACCGCGAGACGGTGAGCGGCTTCACGCCGTACGACCTCTTCTCCCGCCTAGTGCGCGGCGAGATCGGCGAGGATGCATCGTTCGCGGTGAAGGGAAGCGCGCGCGAGACGACTGCCGCCGACTACGAGCGTGCGCTGCGTGCGATCGCCGCGGCGGCGGAGATGCGAGGGGGAATCCGCGCTGACGCGGTGAAGGCGCTTGCACGAGCGAAGCCATTCGTCTGGAGCCCTGGCGCAGAGTCGCGTCTTGTGGAAGAGGCCTCGCGCCTGGCGGAGGAGCTGCGCGCGGCGGCCGCAGAACTTGCCGCCGTGGGAGGTCCGGCGGATGAAGCCGCGCGTTTCCTGAAGAGGTATTTCAATTTTCTCAAGGAGTCCCGCACGTTCGAGCGGAACGTCGGGGCGGAGTACGACCTTCAGGCTCTCAGGGAGATGCCTTTGCGCGAGCTGCGCCGGCGCGTCGCTGAGATAGACGGCTCGTTCGTTCTGACGCGCATATTCAAGGAGCGCGCGCTCGTGCGCTCGTACGCCTCGATAGCCAAGGACGGCGCGCTAGACCGCGTGCGTCTGCGCGAGGCGATGAAGATGGCCGCGAACCTGCAGGCGGCCGACGAAGAGCTCGCCAAGCTCGAACCGCGCGCGAAGGAGCTGCTGAGTGCGGGCTTCGAGCCGGCGAAGGCCGATCCCGACGGATGGATGGCGGCGAGGGCGAAGGCGGAGCTGCGCGTCGAAAGGGCGTGCGTGGCGGCGGGCGAAGTGATCGCCGCGGAGAAGGACGAGCTCGCGCCCGAGAAGGCGGGCGCGCTTGCGGAAGCGGCGGAGGGAATCGCGGCGCACGCGAAGGGGAGTCTGCGCCAGGCGTTCATGTACTTCGAGGCGCGCAGGGAAATCCCCGCGATCGCGGCTGCTGCGGCTTCGGCGCTCGATGCCGACGACGCGCCGGACGGAGCGGCCCTTGCGGAACGCTTCTCGAAGGCTTTCCAGTTCAAGCTTCTCGACGAGATAATGGACGGCGAGCCGGAGTTCGGATTCTTCCAGGGGATGAAGCGCGAAAACCAGATCGAGCGCTTTCGCGAGCTCGACGAACGTTGCGCCAGCCTCGCGCAGAAGAGCCTCGTGGCAACGCTCTCTGCGCGCATTCCGCGAAACGACGGCCGCGCGCGCCGTGGCGACACGAGCGAGCTCGGCCTCCTGATGCACGAATGCGGCAAGAAGATGCGCCAGAAGCCAGTGCGCCAGATCCTCGCCGAGACGCCCACCCTCACGCCAGCCATCAAGCCATGCTTCCTGATGAGTCCGCTCTCAGTGGCGCAGTATCTGCCAGTGGACGCCGCGTTCGACCTCGTGGTGTTCGACGAGGCCTCGCAGATTCCGGTGTGGGACGCCATCGGCGTGATCGCGCGCGGAAAGCAGCTGATCGTGGTGGGCGACCCGAAGCAGATGCCGCCCACCAGCTTCTTCCAGAAGGGGGCCGACGAAGAGGCGGAGGTGGAGGACCTCGAGAGCATTCTGGACGAATGCCTGCACGCGGGCGTGCCTTCCAGCTTCCTTGGCTGGCACTACCGCAGCCGCCACGAGTCGCTGATCGCGTTCTCGAACCAGCGCTACTACGAGGGCGGGCTGCAGATATTCCCTGCGGCGTCTCTCACCGACCGTCTCGGCGTCAGCTTCGTGTACGTGCCGGACGGCGTGTACGAGGCGAGCGGCAGCCGCACCAACAAGCGCGAGGCCGAGACGGTGGCCGACTTCGTGATGAAGTGGATGGCGGATCCGGAGTGCGCCGGAAAGTCGATCGGCATCGTGACATTCAGCGAGGCCCAGCGCGATCTCATTGAGGATATCGTGGACGAGAGGCGCAGCGAGCATCCGGAGCTAGAGCCGCGCTTCGCGGAGCAGGAGGACGAGCCGTTCTTCGTGAAGAACCTTGAGAACGTGCAGGGCGACGAGCGCGACGCGATCGTTTTCTCGGTTGGATACGCGCCGGACGCGAACGGAAAGTTCAACATGGTGTTCGGCCCCTTGAGCAACCAGGGAGGCGAGCGCCGTTTGAACGTGGCGATCACGCGCGCGAAGGAGAAGATCGTGGTGATCTCGAGCATACACGGCCATCAGATCGACGTCGGCCGCATTTCGCGTCAGGGTCCGGCCGACCTGCGGGCCTTCCTCGAATACGCGGAGAAGGGATACCGCATCGCGCTTCCGCAGGGGAAGCTCAAGGTGGACCGCTTCGCGGAGGAGGTGGCGTCCGTCCTGGAGCGCGCCGGCGCGAAGGTGGCGCGCGACGTTGGGTGCGGCGGCAGCAGGGTGGACGTGGCGGTGCGCGATCCGGAGGACGCCTCGCGCTACGCGATGGGCGTGGTGTGCGACGGCACCGGCTATGCCGGCGCGCGCACGGCGCGCGACCGCGACTTCCTGAGAGACTCCGTGTTCTCGTCGCTTGGCTGGAACATCGTTCACGTGTGGGTCGAGGACTGGGCATACGACCGCGCGCGTGCGGAGAAGCGTCTTCTCGAGGCATTTGAAAAGGCAACAATGAGAAAGGACCAGAAATGACACTCGGTGACATAATCCAGAAAATACTAGGCCTATTCGGAGTGGCGCCCGCAAGGCAGCGCCAGCTCGTCGCGCGGATAGACTCCGTGAAGCAGAAGATCGCGGAGATGGAGGAGAACCGCAACACGATCATGCGCGCCAACAAGGCGATAGGCGACAAGATCGCCGAGCTCAAGCGCCAGCTCCAGCTGGAGACGAATCCGAACAACCAGGATCTGCTCATGGACCAGGTGGACGAGCTTGAGAAGGAGTTCGAGCGCAAGCGGACGCTCGCGCAGCAGATGGGCGAGAACATCACCGCCCAGCGCGCGATTCGCGCCAAGTGCGAGCAGCTGCTCGAACAGGCGCGCCACGCCGCCGACCCTGCCGAGGTCGAGATTCTCATGGAGCAGGTGGAGGACATGCTCGGGGAGCGCAACGAGACGAAGGCGAAGGTCGATGCGCTCGACGGCATGGGCAAGAAGAAGCGTGCGGCAAAGGATGCGAAAAGCGAAGACGCCGCGCGCGCCGCGAGAATGGCCGCGATGCTCGGCACTCCTGCTCCGGCAGCCGACGCAGGCAAGGCGCGCTCGCCGAGCGCGCCGCAAACAGAAGCGCCTGCCGCTTCGTCTGCTCCTGCACCAGCCGCTCCTGCGACTCCCGCTGCGGCCCCAGACGGTAGGGCGGCCAGCCCTCTGGCCGCCGAAACCCCAGCGGTCGGTTGAGCGCCGCCAGAGACGCATCTCAATAAAACCTAGCGAAAGAAAGCGAGAGAACCATGTCGTTCGGAAGCATATTCAAGAACATCGGCAACATCTTCAAGACAACAGAGGAGATCGAGGCGGAAAGACGCCGGCAGAAGCGCAACCTCGAGCGCGGCATCGAGAAGTCGATCGACGCGCTCGGCGAAGGCCAGCGACAGGCGGCGCGCGAGCAGGAGAAGTTCTACCAGCAGGGCAAGCAGAAGCTCGCCGTGGGGCGCGACGCCGAGGCGCGCCAGTTCTTCCAGTTCTCGCGCATGCAGGCGCGCAACGCCGAAAACTACACGCGCCAGAAGCTCATGTGGTCGAACGCGCTCACGCAGATCAGGGTGGCCGCCAACATGCAGACCGCGGCCGCGTGCTTCAAGGAGCTTGCGGTGCAGTGCGGGCTGAACGCCGATCTGTTCGAGAACGGACTCGATTCGATGGAGGACGTGGAGTCCACGATCAGCGAGATGAACAAGGCAATGACGAGAAAGTGGGAGAAGGACAGCCTGAAGGCGGGCGAGGCTTCCGACGATGCCGGCGACGCATCGATCGAAGAGATGATGGAGCAGGCGCGCGGCGAGGTCGCCGCCGAGACGGGTGCTTCCGCTGCAGGCGCCGATTCCGCCGCTCCAGGGCCTTCAGCCGTTTAGAGGTGCCGTCATGGGCGATTTCTACATCGACCGCGTCAATTCGCTTGATGCTCAGATAAAGAAGGCAATCGCGGCGGGAAACAATGTCCAGGCGGCCGCGTTCTGCCGCGAGGCGTCGCGTGCCGTGGAGGCGATCGCGGCGCGCACGGCGGGCTCGATCCGCGATGCGTGGAAGAAGAGGTCGGCCGGCTATCTGGCCGAGGCCGAACGTCTTGGAAATGCGGGGAACGTGCCAGCCTCGCCTGGCGCAGCGCCGCAGAAGCCGAAGGCTGGTGCCGCAGCGGCTTCGGACAAGCCGCAGAAGAGCCTTGCCGAGCTGATGAGCGATCTTAACGATCTCGTGGGACTCGTGCCCGTGAAGGCGGAGATATCGAAGCTTGCCGACTTCCTGAAGATCCAGGCTGCGCGCATGCGCGAGGGGCTGAAGTCGAACGGCCTTTCGCTGCACTGCGTGTTCACCGGCAATCCCGGCACTGGCAAGACGACCGTCGCGCGCCTTGTGGCCGGCATATACCGCGAACTTGGCGTTCTCAAGAAGGGGCATCTCGTCGAGACCGACCGCGCGGGCCTGGTGGGGCAGTACATCGGCCACACGGCGCCGAAGGTGGATGCGAAGGTTGACGAGGCGCTCGACGGAGTTCTCTTCATCGACGAGGCCTACACCCTCTCGCGCGGAGGCGGCAACGACTTCGGGCAGGAGGCGATCAACCAGCTGCTTAAGCGAATGGAGGACGACCGCGACCGGCTTGCGGTCATCGTGGCGGGCTACACCGGCGAGATGAAGGATTTCCTCGCCTCGAACCCTGGTCTCAACTCGCGCTTCAACCGCTTCATCGACTTCCCCGACTATTCGGCCGAGGAGCTGGCGGCGATCTTCGACGGGCTGATGCGGAAGAACGAATACGTCTGCTCGCCTGAGACGCGCGACGAGATCGCCAGCCGCATGGCCGCGGCCCGGGCGGGGGCGAACGTGAAGGAGTTTGGAAACGCGCGTTTCGTGCGCAACGCGTTCGAACGCACGCTTGAGCGCCAGGCCGTTCGGCTGGCGTCGTCGAGCCGCACCGACCGCGCGTCGCTTCTGGAGATACGCATGGAAGATCTTGCGATCTGACAAGAAAGGAGAATGACATGAGATTCGGAGGTTTGTTTCACGGCTTCTCGTTCGGCGCAGGCTTCGAGCTGATGCGTCGCGTTGTCGTGCCTGTGGTTCTGGCGCTGTGCATTCTTGGACTGTGGTGGTGGCTGGGTCCGGAGAAGCCGTCGTGCGACTCCGCCCGTCAGCAGCTGGCGCGTTCTGCCGTGGAGCACGCGGTGACCCGTATACGCGCCGAGCAGGGGGATGTGCGCCGCGCGGCGGTGCTGCACCTCGCGAACGATCCAACGGACTTCGTTACGCTTACTTTGCGCAGGCGGCTGATGGAGGGCGGATGGCTCGACCTTGACGGTACGCCGCCTTTGGAGAAGATCCGCAACCTCTTGAACTTCCGCAACCCCAGCGTGTATGACGTGGATAAGGCGCGGGAGTACGGAAAGAAGCACGGACTTGACGCCGTGATAATCGGCAATCTCGATCAGTTCGAGACGACGAAGGACTCTGCCGTTCTCAAGGGGCTGCTGAAGTTCGTGCGGATCGCCAAGGGCGACGTGGCGAACATTCCCCTCACGGTTGCTGGGAACGCGGAATCTGGAAATGCGGCGAAGCCCGAGCTTGCGTCGTCCGACGACGGCAGATTCTCGCTCACCACGCGCGTCTGCCTGCTCGTGTTGTGCGTGGTGGCCTTCCCTGTCGTCGCGTTTCCGTTTCTCAAGATGGCGATGAGGCGAGACTCCAACATCGCCGCCGCGTCGGCGCTGATCGTGCTGGTGGTGTTCGACGGCATAATCATACGCGCCTTTCTGGGGGCGAGCGACTCGTTCGTCTCGCTTGCCGTGTTCCTTGTGGCGCTGGCGGCCGCGTTCGGATATGACATGTTCATGCTCTCATACGCGCAGCTGTGCCGCCCGCCGTCGCCAGCGGCCTGAACGGGGGGATTGCGCCATGACGCAGGACGATTTCTTCGGCGCGATAGAGCACAACCTCCAGCAGCTTGCCGCGAAGGGCGAACGCGTGGGAGTGTGCGGAGGCCGCGTGAGAGGCTTCAGATGCATCACTCGGGGTGATTCATATTGCCCGCCCAACGTGCGCTGCTACGACCTTCTCCCTGACGAACCGGGCTCCGGCGCAAGCGCCGTGTTCCGGGTGTTCGCCTGCTTTGCGGACGAATCGACGCATGACGGATACCGCAGGGCGAAGTTCGCAATCCGCAGATGGTATCAGGAAAGCGGACGCGCCAGGGGCTGCGAGCAGCCGCGCGCCGCGCTCGTGGTAGGAGCGTCCACGCAGTGGCCGGAGGGCATGGAGCCGAATGCGGACGACATGCCCTGCGGGAGCGTTGCGTTCCGCATGCTCGCTGCGCCGCATATCCGGCCGGAGATGGGCCTTGGCATCGTCAAGGCGGGAGACTTCGGCTCATTCCGTGCCGTGTGCCGCGCGCTTGTGCCAGAGGCGTTCGACAAGGTTGAAAGGCGCGTGCGTGACTGTGTGGAGCGTCTTTTTCTCCCCGACGGCTCGGTGATGGGCGGCGGGTATCTCACCGCGCGCAGGGTGATGGACGAATTGCCGATGATCCCATGCGACTTCGTTGTGGAGGTTTTCGGGAAGATGCAGAATGAAGGCGGACACCGCGTGGAGAAGCTGCCGCGCGCCGAGGGCAGGGAGACGCCTGAAACGCGCATCTGCATCAAGATGGGGCCGCCCGTGTCGGCGTTTGAGCGCAGATGGGTGGTTGCCGCCGTCTGCCTTGCGGTGCTGACGGCCATTGCGGTTCTGTGGTTCTTCTTGGCGCGATAAGGACGGGAAAGGGTGATGTGATGGGATTTTTCGATTTTCTGTTTTGCAGGAAGGGTTCGCCCATTGGCGTTGACACGGTCGTGAAGAGGATGTCCGCCAGCAGGCGTGACTTCAAAGGCGTGGCACTTGACGACGAGGATCATCCAATAGACGTGTACGAGTGCGGCGACGTGGCCGTCACCGAGATGGGCCGTACGCTAGTGCGGCGTCTATATCCATGCCGCGACAAGGTCGGCGCCGCGTGCGTGAGGCTGCGGAAGAAGCAGGCGGAGATGTTCTACGTCAAGACTCTGCCGTTCCGGCTCGAGTTCGCCTGGAAGAACGGCGGGCGCGTGAGGATGATGGCACGGTTTGACAGGCAAAGCGGAGCACTTTGCGAATGGCTGCGGACCAACGTGACGGAAAGCGGCAGGAACCTGACCGCGAAGGATGTTGCGGTGCTGCTCGACGGCAAGTTCGCAAGCGACGCGCCGCCGGAGTGGCTGGTCGCCGATGGACGCGAGGACGTGGCGGAGCCCGAGCCGCCAGCCGAGCCCGAGGAGCCGTCTGCCGCCGATCTTAAGCCCGGCGCGGTCGTATTAGACCACTACCGCATCGAGAAGGAGCTGGGCAAGGGAGGCCAGGGGCAGGTGTTCCTGGCCACCGACACGCAGACCGTGGTGACAGCGCACAGTCGCGTGGTTCTAAAGGTTCTGCGCTGCGATAGCGCCGGCGATGAAGCCTCGCTTGCCGAGTTCATCAGAGAGGCCAACACGCTTTCCGATATGCGCGACGACCGCATCGTCGCGTGCTACTGGTGCAAGCTGCTGGGGAATACGCCGATTCTCGCGATGGAATACGTGGAGGGGATCTCTCTCGACAAGTACCTTGCCGAGCACAAGGACGGGAAGATCGGCGAGGAAGAGACGCGCGAGCTGCTGCGTCCAATAGCCGAGGCGCTGGACTACGCGCACGGGAAGGGGATCTACCACCGCGACGTGAAGCCGCAGAACATCGTCGTGCGCAAGGAGCCTAAGAGAATAGGCGGCAAGTTGATCAGAACGTGTCTGCTCGACTTCGGAATCGCAGGCAGCGGACATCGCGGCGACGGGCAAACCGACTTCTGGAGCGTTCGTGGAACGTTCCAGTACATGTCGCCCGAGCAGAAGATGGTTGGGCACAAGCCGTGCGCGAGCATGGACGTCTTTTCGCTCGCCGTCACTGCCTACGAATGCGTGATGGGCGAGATGCCGTATCCTGGCGGATGGGAGCGCGATGCGAAGCCAGCGCCGATTCAGTCGAACACGCCGTTCGCGCGCTCGGTGATGCGCGGCCTCGAGATGCTGCCGGAGAGGCGTCCTGCCACATGCTGCGAGCTGATCGACGGCAGGGCATCGGGCGCATCCCCGGTGCCGGATGCGGCTCATTCAGCTTCTGCCCCGGATGGCAGGGCGCGATCACCCGGCGCGCCGCCAACGCCGGGCGACTTGAAGCGGCTTGAACGTTCTTTCATGGTCTATCGCCAGATGCTTGCCCAGAGCGCCGCAAAATGCGAGAAGGCAAATTCCGTGCAGGCCGGGTGGCTGCGCGATCGGCAGGCCGCGCTGCGTGACTTGACGGCAGACCTTTCGCGGGCCGATTCTGCCGCGCTCGTCCAGTTCTTCGAAGGGATGAAGGAGCATGCAATTGCGGCGCACATGAAGGTGGAGGATATATTCCTCGCGACCGATCGTCTCGTAGAGCTGCGCAGCAGCCTGCCGAACGGCGACGATGCTGTTTTGCAGTCTCTTAGGGGAAGCATTTGCTGATCGAGGAGGCATGCCATGAAGATGGATCTCGCGGTTTACACTGCACAGGAAGGGTACTCCTGGCAGCCTGGCACGGCTTTGACGGTTGAGGATCTTGGGAAGTTCAAGAAGGCGATTGGCAGATTCCCATCGGCGGATGCGGCCGACTTCCCGTTCGGCGGCGTGTTGAAGGTGGACGGTCGCGTGGTGTTCTACCGCTACCATGTGGCGAAGAAGATCGACTTCTGCGGACGCGATGCGCTCTATTGCGTTCTTGGCGCGGTTCCGTTCGTCGACGTCGCGAAGATCGATCCCGCAATGCTCTTTGCGCTTCCCGAGTTCGCCGGGCCGATGAAGCCGTTCCCCGTTGCGCTCGAAGTGCCGGAGGCCGATCCCGCATCTGTTCCGGATTGGCTGAAGAATCTTGACACAATGACTTTGGACGTGCGCATCACCGGTCCAGCCGAGAATCCCAGCTACGCCGTCGAGCAGAATACGATAGAACTCCAGCAGACTCCAGCCGAAGACGCTGCCTTCGATGGTAGGGCGCGCTCGCCGAGCGCGCCGCAATGCAGCGTGCCAGATCCGCCAACTTCCGCCACCGATGGTAGGGGCGCGCGTCCCGCGCGCCCGCAGCCGAATTGGGTACTTTGGCTAGGTGCTTCATTGGCGTTGTTGGCGCTCATCGGCGCCATCACAGCCATCACGCTGGGGATAATCGCACGAAAGAAGAATGGACAGGCAACTTCCAGCGATAAGCCAGATTCAACAAATAACGTGTCCGTCGTAATCGCCACTATACCGTCAAACATTGCAGTTTCAGTGGCCGCTGAGACATCTAAGACGAATGTAGCAGTCAAGGCGGCTGTTCCTACGAACGCCATAACAACGGCGACAGACAAGGTGACTACCGCTACAAGCAAGCCTATTGCCGACACAAACAAGAAGTCCATAGCAGCAAAGTCCAGTGCTTTGGCTGCAACTAACGTGACAAAGTCGGTGGAAAATGTTCCACCATCTGCAAAAAACACTGGAACAAACGCCCCCGCGAAGCCAGTGCAGAAATCCGTGCCGGCTGTGAAGCCGCCTGTGCAAAAGCCGGTTCAGGCTGCGCCTGTTGGAAAGCCGAAGCCAACACCGTCCGCGTCCAATTCGAAGCCGCAGGCGTCCGCTGCGAAGCAGCCAACTCCTGTTGTGCAGAAAGGCAATTCGTCATCCAAGAAAACCGGACCTGCGCATTGATGAAGAAGGTTGGGACATCGGAAAGTCGGAGCCAGTGAAATCGAAGAGGACGACAGAAAGGTGTTTGCAAGATGACGACAAAATGCATTGCGTATCTTATGCTGTCGCTGGTGGCAGTATGTGTTCTCGCCCACACGCCTGAAGAGACAAACGCCGTTGCAAGGGCCATGCTGGAACGTGCCACACTTGGCTGGAATGACAATCTGTCCGAAGGAGGACCCTGGATGGGGGCGGAGAGCCGCCGTTGACCTGGAACGGGTT
The DNA here is from genome assembly GCA_017563185.1 of Kiritimatiellia bacterium. Taxonomy (GTDB): domain Bacteria; phylum Verrucomicrobiota; class Kiritimatiellia; order RFP12; family UBA1067; genus RUG572. The sequence goes on from JAFXIL010000150.1 coordinate 20,043, forward strand.
TCTTGGACGTGGAGAGGTAGACGGCTGGTCTCAGCAGGCACTGAAGAATGCTTTTGCGTGGTATCTTTCGACGCTTGGCACCAACGACCGCACATCTTTCACGACAACGGATCGAGGACTCGTTCGGACGGCATTGTTTGAGTGCCGCACTCTGAACTACTTAGAGTCAGGACCGTCGTTGAAGGCACTCGCGCTGAATCCCAATGGAATATATCGTGACGATGCAATAGAGCTCGCAATGCAATTCTGCCCATTGACGATTCCGCGACGGCTTTTGCCGAGACTGTTATGACAAATACCACCAGAGCCAGTTGCAAAACCTATCAGTTCGCCTCACGCAAAGTCCGCTAAGTCCGCAAAGTCATCCATGAAACAGAACTTCGCGAACTTGGCGAACTTGGTGTGAGATATATTCGGAGGTTTTGCAATTACCTCTGTTGTCAATACACACTGTTGCCAGTTCCCAATTGGTCATTGGCCACTGGAACTGGATACTGGCAACAATGGCAACATTCCGGCGACACGTCTCCCACGGCGGTGTGCTTGCAATCAGCAAAGGGGTGTGCTATACTAGCCGCCATGAGCCAGACAGCCACATTCCTTGCCTTGGCGACATCCGCCTTGGCCCTTGCCGCTTCGCTGCCGCAGTCCCCTACATGAGGTGACGCGTTGGGGCTTGAGTATCTATACGGGCGAATCGTCACCGCAACGCTTGGGACGCTGTTGGGCGTCTGCGCGCTTCTAGCGGGCGCGAAGTTCATCAGCAGCCGGGTGAGAATACTTTCACTGTTTATGCGGGCACGTGGTGCGTTTTTTGCCGTGCTGATGGGCTTGATGTCGATGGTGGGCATGTTCAGAAGCTTCGGCAAGCTGCCCCAGAATTATGGCATTATTGAATTGTGGAATTATGGAAATGAGGCATTGGGCATTGATGGCGAAGCTCAATTTCATAATGCCTCATCGTCACATTTGCACAATTCCACAATTTCAGAATCGGACGTCTCCAACGGCTGGCGCGTGGTTGAGACGCGCGAGAGCCGCGAGATTGTCGGGCGCGATGCCTTTGACGCTCCGCAGACATGCACGCCATGGCTTGCGCGTGGTGGCTACAAGGACAAGACGCGGATTGCGCCATACGGCTGGACGTTCCCGTGGCGTGATGGAACACTTGAGGGAATAACCGTGTTCTCCGAGGGCGAGCTACGCGTGAACGTCCACACGAACTATTTCCCGATGCCGTTTGACGCGCCGCTTGCGGTGGTGCCATCCTTCAACTGGAACCTTCTGCCGGGCGGAGTCTCCAACGTCTTCTGGCACGCGGTCTCGCCGTCCAACTCGCTGGTGGTGACTTGGGAGAACTCGCCAGTAAACCAAGACGTGAACAGCATCACCAACTTCCAGGCGGAGTTTTTCGTGGACGGCAGTTTCGAGTACCGCTACGACGACCGCACCGTTGCCTACTCGCGTGTGCATCCGCTTGACTTGGACTTCGACGGACTGCCCAACATGATTGATCCAGAGCCGGAGACGCCGCTAGGCGCACCCGTGTGGAATCAGAGCGATACGTGGGCGGCTGCGGCGTTTCCGAGTAATGCAACAGAGATTGCTTCTGCGGGCGGCTATGCCGCATGGTCGACTCAGCGCGCCGCCGATCCTAACCGGCGACTCATCGGCCTTGGCGTCGCCTCGCTTGGCGGCAGATGGCCTGTGTGCGTTGATGTCGGCATTGTGCCCGTGATGGCGGACGGCAGTTCGGATCTGTTCTACGCCATTGACTGCGGAGCGCAGGTTCCGTTTTCGCTCTCGGACGGGGAACTTGATGAATGTGCAATTGTGGAATTATGTAATTATGGAAATGAGGCATTGGGCATTGGCGGCGAAGCCCAATTTCATAATGCCACATTTACACATTTACA
>JAFXIL010000151.1 GCA_017563185.1 Kiritimatiellia bacterium
CGGCGCCCGCGCCTCAGCCTCGGCCGCCAGCCGCAGCCCCTGCGCCCGATCAGCCGCAGTCGCGCGGCCTTACGCCGGAGGAGCAGCGCCAGATGCTCGACGACAGGCGCCTCAACGACTTCATGGGCATTTTCAAAGGCGCTAAGATCACCGACATGAAAAAGTAACTCCAAAAGGAACAAACAAGAGATGGAATCAACCGAACGTCCAACGATGAACATGCTTCCCGGCGACGAAGTGCGCCAGATTATGTGGCGCTTCGCCGAACGATACGACATCCAGATGGCGGTGGCTGGCGCGCGCAGCGTGGCGCGCGGCGACGTGGCGAAGCTCGTGGCAGGCGGTCAGCGCGCCACGCACGACTGGACGCCCGAGAAGCAGGGCGCGTTCGACGCGTTCGACGCATCCGGAATAACGGCCAGCACGCTCAAGCAGGAGTTCGGCGGCCTCTTCGACGGACCCAAGAACCTCGCCTCTTCACTGATCTCCTACGAGCTGAGCTGGGTGGACAACGGCGCGGCGACCTCCGCTCTCGTGAACGGCCTTGCGATGGGCCCCATCGCCGAGCTTGGCACCCCTGAGCAGAAGGCGCGCTACATGACGCTCTGCGCCCCGGGCAACGAAAGCGGCAAGACCTGGCGCGGTTCGTTCGCGCTCACCGAGCCCCTGCCCTACGTGGGTGTTGACACGGGCGTTCTCTGCGGACGCGTCTCCATCGCCGAGTGGAAGGACGGCGAAGAGCCCATGATCCGCGTCGAGAAGCGCGGCCGATTCATCACCAACATCGCGATTGCCGACTATGTGACGGTGGCCGCCAATTCCGGCGACGAGCGCATCAAGGGCTCCTGCATGATCATCGTCGAGGCCACGGACCCCGGCAAGTTCGACCGCGGCGCGCAGACGCTCAAGTGCGTGCACCAGCTTTCCAACACAGGCGACCCCGTGATCGACGTCGTGGTGCCCGCTAGCCGCATCGTTGGCGGCTACGACATTGTCGACGGCAAGGTGGTTCCACGCCTCGGCCACAGCGAGATCATCGCACAGGTGTTCTCGAAGACCCGCGTTGGTGTGGGCGTGATGGGCGCTGGCTCGCTCATGAGTGCCGTCGAACCCGTGATCCGCTACCAGCGCACGCGTTTCCGCGGCGCCGCCGGAGTGGACGAGGCGTCGCCGCGCTACCAGCAGGGCCTGCAGATGAAGGAGGACGTCACCGAGCGCCTCGCCGACGTATGGGCCACCGCCGAGGCGGCCTCTTCGCTTGGATTCGACATCTCCCGCCGCTACGACGAGCTTGAGCTCATTCAGGACGAGGCAAAGGCCAAGCTCGGCAAGGGCCGCGAGATGCTCAAGAACATGAAGGCCCCCATGGAGCGCGCCGCGGCGCTGCTCGCAGAGGGCAAGAACCCGATGGACGACCCCGACGTGACGGTGCGCTACGTCTATCTGCAGGCAGTCTGCAACATCCTCTGCCCCAGCTGCAAGCTCTGGAACACGGGCCACGGCGCCGACGTGATGCGACAGGCCGTCTCCCTCATGGGCGGCTACGGCATCACAGAGGACTGCCCGGGCTTCCTGTTCTACAAGTGGACTGACATGCAGCTCGACGCCACGTACGAAGGCCCAGAGGCCGTGCAGCGCCGCCAGATCAGCGAGACGATGGCGAACCCCGTCTTCCTCGCGCAGGTCGAGGCCTGGGCAAAGGCAGGCGAGGCGTGTCCCTGCGCCGTCGAGAACGGGGCGAAGGCGATTTCCGCGGCGCTGCGGCTATGGGCATGGACGCAGAACTTCGCCAAGACGGCGAAGGATGCGAACGGAAAGCGCCTCGGCGCGTCGCAGCGCCACGGCGTCGTTTTCCCGCTTGCGGACGCGCTTGCCGGCCTCATGGCCGCGAACAGCTTCCGCGAGGACATCAAGTTCCTTGCCATAAACGGCGCCGACCATCCCGTGGTTGGTCCGGAGCTTCAGGGCTACCTCAACACCTTCAACGACCTGCTTGGCACTGTCGCCGCCGACGTTGCCGGCGAGGCTGGGAAGATCTGCGCCGGCGTGGTGTACGGATTCGGCGCTGCGACAGCCGATGACAAGGCCGCGTTCGCCGCTCTTCGCAACGAGCTGGACGAGGCTCTTGCCGGCACCCGCCTTGCGAAGGACCGTGCGGCAAAGTGCCTCACCACCATCATGATACCAGAGGCTCTTGACTATCCGATGTGATCAAAAATCATGATGACGTGTCAGAACGCCATTTGAAAAATTCCATACAAGCTGTACAGCCAAGAGAGAGGAGAAATGACATGAACAAGAAACTGATTATCGCACTGGTCGCAGGAGCAGCCCTCACGGGTTTTGCCGCTCCTGGTCATCGTGGTCCTGGCGGCCCTGGCCGTGGCCCTGCGCCTGCAATGCGCGGCCCCGGCCGCGGTCCTGTCAGAGGCGGTTATCGTCCCGCGCCCGCGCGCCACGCTCCGATGATGCGTCCTGCTCCGATTCGTCCCGCGCCGCCTCCGCGTATGCATCATCACGCGCCCGTCCGTCGCTGGGGCTACGGACCCGGTCTGCACCGCCGTCCCGGCCCGCTCAGCCTCGTCGGCTGGCGCCGCGGTGCGATTCATCCCTACTACCGCAGCTGCTGGTTCAACGACGTGTGGTATGATGCGTACGGATACGCCTACTACTATCCGGGCTATGTTGGCACGACCGTCGTCACCACTCCTGTTGTGACCACGCCCGTTGTGACCACGCCTGTCGTCACCACTCCCGTTGTGCAGCAGCAGGTGATCCAGCAGCCGGTGATTCAGCAGCCCGTGGTGCAGCAGCCCGTGGTGGTGCCTCAGGCGCCCGTGGTCGTTCCCTGATCGCGCGGTTCTCCATGAATGAAGCAAGCGATGTCCATTGGCCGTGCGCCGGTGGACATCGTCGCATTCAATGACAGCCGAAGTTCGCAAAGGGGAGAAGCTGGCCTATGCCGTTGGCGACATGGGGCTGTGCCTCATGCTGGACGTGGTGTACCAGTTCCAGCTTTTCTTCTTTACGGACGTGATTGGCCTTGGCGCCGCCATAGCAGGCGGCGTGGTTTTCTTCGCGCGTGTGGCAGGATCGCTCTTCGACGTTCCTGCCGGGCTTCTCGCCGATCGCACGCGCACGCGCTTTGGACGCTTTCGTCCCTGGGTGGCCGGCGCGGCCATCCCTCTCGCCGTAATGTTCGCGCTTGTGTACGTCTCGCCGCCGGGCGGCGAATGGGTCAAGGCTTCGTACGCGGCGGCTACGCTCGCTGTGTTCATGCTTCTCGTGTCGCTTCAGAACACGCCCTACAGCGCACTTGGAGGCGTGATGAGCGCGAGCGAGCACGTGCGCGCATCGATAGCCTCGTGGCGAGTAGTGGGGGCGCTTGCGGGAGGTGCCGTCGTATCGGTGTGCACGCTCCCTCTGGCGGAGTTCTTCGGCGCGTGGGGCGGCGTGGAGCGCGGGTGGCTGCTAACGTCGCTTGCGTATGCGGTCCTGGCGCTGCCGCTGATGCTTGTCTCGGGGATGTTCCCGCGCGAACGTGTGGAACCCGCGTCGAAGGAGCGCGTGCCAATCCGAGCGGCGCTGCCCGCCGTGCTGCGTACTCCCGGCGCGAAGGCCGTTCTTCTTGCGGGGATGGCGCATTCTCTTGCCGGAGGATTCTCCTCGAACGGATTCGTGTACTACTTCAAGTATCTTGCAAAGGGAAGCAGCATAGGCTATCCCACTTATGGCTTCGTGTCGCAGGCGGCAACCGCGTGTGCGGTGCTGTTCATCACTGCGCGCGTGACGCGGCGGTTCGCGGCGGTGCGTGTGGCGTCCATCGCCTACGCGGGAGCGGGACTCCTTTCGTGCGTGTACTTTTTCCTGCCGGCGTCCTCCTCGGCCTCTCTTCTGGGCGTGTGCGCCTTGCGGTGCGTGGTGTATGCGCCCGCGATTGCGCTTTTCTGGACTCTTCTCGCACGCGTTGCCGACACTTCAGGCGGAATCGCCACGGCGCTCGTATTTGGCCTGGCCTGTTTTCTGAACAAGACCGCATCTGCCGCGGGCAGTTCGCTTTTCGGATGCGGGCTCTCCCTCGCCGGATTCGTGCCGGCAACCGAGGGCCATGCCGCCGAAGTCACGTCTTCCACTGTGATATTCATGCGCCTGGCCATATCGTTCATTCCGGCTGTGTTCATGCTTTTGGCCTCGTTTCTGGTGCACAGCATTGAAATGCAAGGCAAATGTCAAAAAGAGTGATTTTTATTTTACACTTTTTATTGTGTATTTCGCGAGGTTCTCGCATACTCTATAGTGGGAGAAAGAATCTCTAGTCAAAACAACAAAACCAAAGAAAGGAAAAACAGAATGAAGAAGATCATGATGGCACTGTGCCTCGCAGGCGCGCTCTGCGCGTTCTCGCAGGACAACCAGACGCCCCCCGCCAGGCGCGAGGGGCCTCGCCGCGGCGAGTTCCAGAGGCTAACGCCCGAGCAGCGCAAGGAGCGCATGGAGAAGTTCCGCGCCGAGATGAAGGCCCGTCACGAGGCGACCCAGAAGAAGATTGTGGATACGCTCGTTGAGGCTGGACTCTCGCAGGAGAAGGCCAAGGAGACCATGGAGAAGATCGAGAAGATCTATCTCGAGAGCCGTCCGATGCGTCGCGGCATGGGTGGCCGTGGTCCCGGCATGGGTCCTGGCGGACAGGGCGGACGTCACGGTCCCCGTGGTCCTCGCGCTCAGCAGGGCGACAAGAAGTAATGCGCCGAAGCGGCGTCTAGGCCGCATTGGCATAGCATGAACGACGACGGCCGGTTCCCGGCCGCCGTTTTTTTTGTTCCATTGACACTTACCTTTAGGGACTGTCCCCGTGCCTTTAGGGGTCTGTCCCCATGAGGCCAGTCCCCCTACCTTTGGGGACTGTCCCCCCCCCGCCTCCCCCTACCTTTGGGGACTGTCCCCGAGCTGATTGTCATGTGGGGACAGTCCCTATTCAAAGTTGGGTAATTGCGCTATTAGTCAATGTTTGGTATAATATTACCGCATATGCATAAGATGTTTCATAGAATGGCAGGGGGAGTCATTGCCTTGCTAATGATGGCTGCCATGCAGCTGGCTTGCGGTTCAGAAATTCCGGCGGGAATGAGGTCCATCAAGTTGCGCTTTGACGCCCCCTTTGCCGTAATGTGCCGCATGCACAATTGCGGCGAGGGCGATTGCATGGTGGGCCGCGGCGATGATGAGCGGCGGCGGATATTGAAGGATCTATGCCATAGAAGAAGCGAGATGTGGAGAAAGCTATTCATCCACTACTATGGCATCTCCTGGCCGGAAGGATCGTCAATCTCCTGCGATGAAAGCGACATCAACGAACATGGCTACACTTATGACGAGCACTTGACGATCACAAGTACGCCGGAGGTGCTTGTGAAAATTGTCCAAGGGCGTGAGAACTTCAAGCTGCAGGCGCAGACCGCCAGCATGATCGCGCTTGACATCTGCATAGTCGAGGCAAGCTACGAAGCACTGGCGGCGTCCGGCCTTGCCACCTCTCCGCAGCAGAACGCGTACGCCACATTCAAGAGGCTTCTCTCCCGCAAGGACGCATCGGTCTTTACTCGAACGCAGATCATCTCCCGGCAGGGCAGCGAGTCTACGGCGCTTTCAAATGTGAAATGCCGCTACCCGCAAGATTTTGCCGTCAGCACAAAGCCGTCTGTCTCATCTATTGGTTTCCCCGGGCACGAGTGCATCAATGGACTTCCCGTCGTGGAGCCGCAGAACTTCGAAACACAGGAAGTGGGGTTGACCGCAACAGCGGATTGCAATCTGTTCGTCGATCAGGTCGGCCTTGTCGAAACCGGTAGGTTCCAGTTGACCTTACACGACAGGCCGCATTGGAAAGACTACGGGGCGGACATTCCTCTCCCGAGCGGAGTATCCTGTCGGCTGAAGATGGAACAGCCGTTCTTCAGCGAGCGCCTGGCAATAGACACGCACCTGAAGCTTGAACCGGAAAAGATGTTCGCCTTCATCGGTCCGTCGCATGGCAAGGACAAGAAGCCGCTTGCAGTCTTCATAACGCCGCACATAATAGGCGCGGCGCCATTTAATTCCATTGACAATTAATGTACATGAGAGGAGTGCTTAAGATGACAGGAAAAGGAATCGTCGCGTTGGCCGCAGCCGCCATCATGCATTTCGCCTTATGCGCGGAAGGCCAGTCGGGAATGAAGAGCCTTCGCGTCTCGTTCCCCGCCGCATTCACCTGCACGCTGCACACATGCGGATCTGGGTATTGCGTCGTGGGCAAGAATGAGGAGCAGCGGCGCGCGGTCTCCAGGAAAAGAAATCATGCCTGGAAGGAATGGTTGACCGCAAAGTACGGTATGTCATGGCCTGAGGGATCGTCCGTCGCATTGGACGAGAGCAACATCAACGAACATGGATTCGCCGGCGTATACATTGTCACCATCACAAACACGCAGGACGAGATTCTTAAGTTCGTGGAGAAGCGCGAGGAGGATGCGAATCCGCTGACGCACATGGTGGCGCTTGACGTCTGCGTGGTAGAGGCTGGATATGACGCGCTTGCTGCGGCTGGAATTGACGCACGCATTCCGAAGGAGGATGTTTCCGCCGAGTTCGCCAAGCTGCTCGCACGCAAAGACGCGTCGGTGTTCTCGCGAGTTACACTTGTGTCAAAGTCCGGCCTGGAGGTCACGGCCAAGTCCGTGGTGATATACCGCTATCCTCAGGACTATGATGTGACCAACCCGTCTACGGTTCTTCCCAGTTCAAATGCGCCAGCCGTACTTCCCGTTGTTTCTACAAACGACACCTCGCTTTCCGTCGGCTCGTCTACGCCGTCCATGCCGTGCGCCTCGGTCTGCGGAAGCTCGGTAGTCTCCGTGGAGCCGCAGAATTTCGAGACAGAGGAAGTGGGGACTATTGCCACTGCGACCATGGAATTCGAAAGGGGAATGCTTGATGTGCATTTGGAGTTGAAGGTAAAGGGAGAGCCCAAGTGGAAAGACTATGGAATGACGCTTCCTTCGCCGTACGGCGGCAAGTACCGGGTCAAGATGGAACAACCGTTTTTTGATGAGCGGATGAGAATAGACACCCAGCTGAGATTGACGCCTGGAATGACATTCGCCATCATAGGCGCACCGTCCGGCACGGAAAAGAAGCCCCTCACGCTCTTCCTTACGCCTCACTTGATAGGTGCACCGCCCGCGCTGCCAATGCCGGGAACCGTCCCAGGAAAATAAAGGTCTCGGCATGAACGAAAAAATAGATCAGATGCGCGCAATGATTGCGCGGCTCAACGAAGCGGCAGACGCGTACTACAATGGACGCGGCTAGCTAATTGGGGAGACTTAGGGACTGTCCCCACCCCTCAGGGACTGTCCCCATGGAAATCAAAGCGCGGCGAGGATTTTCTCGCCCCATTCCATTGCGCGGGCGAACTGGTCGAGGCCGTATGACTCGTTCGGCGAGTGGATGCGGTCCTGCGGCTGGCCCCAGCCTACAAGAAGCGGTGCAGCGCCGGATGCGACGCGAAGGGCTGAGACTACTGGAATTGAGGCTCCGTCCCATTGGAAGACGGGTCCGCGCGAATCCATTTCCTCGAGCACGCTAGCCGCCAGCCGGAACACAGGGGAGGCGAGAGGAAGGCGGAATCCTGCGGCCTCACCAGAGAGGTCTTCTATGAAGAGCTTCATTCCACGCGGCGTGTGGCGTTCCAAATGGCAGGTTACGCATTCCATCACTCTGTCGGGATGCTGGCCGGGAACGAGCCGCATGGAGAGTTTCGCGAGCGCTACGGCGGGAATGACGGTCTTGGAGCCAGGGCCGCCGTATCCAGTGTGTATGCCGTTCACTTCGATTGTGGGACGGAATGAGTTGCGCTCCGTGATGGAGAGACCTGCCTCGCCGCCGACGGGAGGGCAGCCCATGTCCTCCACATAGCGCTCTTCGCTCAGCGCGGCGGCCTCAGCGGCAGCACGCTCTTCTTCTGTGGGGGGCTCGATGCCGTCGCAGAAGCCCTTGACGGCGATGGAACCGTCGGGGTTGTGCAGCGAGGCGAGTAGTTCGGCCATGCCCTGTGCGGGGTTGGGAGCGATGCCGCCGAACTGCCCGGAATGGAGGTCGTGCGCGGCCGCTTCCAGGCGAACGGTGAAGTGGCTCACTCCGCGCAGACCAGCTATGATCGCTGGGCGAAGGTCGGCGGCCGCGCCAGTGTCGCACACGAGCATCACATCGGCGTGCAGCTTGTCCTTTATGGTGGGGGCGAGGGCGGCGAGAGCGCCAGAGCCGGACTCCTCCTGTCCCTCAAGGACGATTTTGATGGTGGGGGCGTGGGCGCCGGTGGCCAGGAACCTGCGCATTCCGCAGAGGAAGGCGAACCATTGGCCCTTGTCGTCCTGCGCGCCGCGGCAGTACACGCGGTCGTCGTCCTTGAGCGTTGGCTCGAAGGGAGGCGTCTCCCACTCCTCGAGCGGATCGGCGGGCTGTACGTCGTAGTGTCCGTAGAATAGCACCGTGGGCGCGCCCTCGGCGCCTTTGCGCTCCGCGAACAGCACAGGAGGCGTACCTAGCATGCCAGGCGCCTGCATGAGCTCGCCAGCGAAACCCATAGAGGCGAGCCATTTCTTGATCCACATTGCGCAGTTCACGCATTCGCGCAGCTTCGTGGGGTCGGCCCCCACTGTCTCGAACTTAAGAAGCTCGAAGTACTCGCGTTTGATCTCGTCGGTGAAATAGTCTGTTTTTTGCATGGAACTAGTATAGCATAATTAGCGTCCGCTGCGCCACAGGGATGATTGCGCGCCAAATCCGGGGTGCTTTCAGGTTGACCATCAGATCGATTGTTTTGTATAATGTGTTTCGCGAGGGCAATACAGGAAAAGTTCTTTGGGCGCGACGTAGAACTCCCGCAACTGGGTGGGCTGCGAACTAAGGACGCAATCTCAACAAGGAATGCAGAAAATGAAGACAATCAAGATGGCGATGCCTGCCTGCATGCTGCTGGCGGCGATGGCCTCCATTGGCGGCGCACGGGCGGCAGATGCCGTGTTCGAGGAGGATTCTGCGCGGCTTGCGGGGCTTTTGCGGGAGACGCAGAAGGGCGACAGGCTGCTGTGGATGAGGAAAGGCCCGTTCGTCGCGGAACGCGGCAGGCTGGCCGAACACCGCGATCTCGCGAAGTCGCTGCTCGCTCGCATTCCCGCCGAGTTGAACGGCGCGGACGCCGCCCGCAGGGAAGTCCTGCGCCGCCGTTCGATCGTGTGGCGGATCGTAGCCGGATCTCCGGACGCGCCGGCGCGCCTTTCCCCCACGCCGTTCTGCGGCGAACTCCAGGAATGCGCGCTGAGCCTCGACAGGCCCGGCGAATACGGCGAATTCGCGGAGGACCCGGCGGCGAGCGACGGACGCGCCGTCAAGATGTTCAGCTCGCACCACGAATGGTGCGTGATGCTGATGATGAACCGCATCGCGTTCGAGCCGGGCGTGAAGTACCGGCTGAGGGCGCGCGTCAGGAGCGAGGCGACTGTCGGCGGCGTCGCGTTCTCGGCGGGCGTGTTCGACGAGCGGGAATGGAAGGGCGCGGGAGGTGTCACCCTGCGGACGGACCGCGTCTGTTCGGACTACGCCTGGTACGACATATGCACTTTCGTCCCGAACGACGGCGAGTACTTCTGGATCGCCCCTGGCGGACTTAACAAGAACGGCGACAAGAAAGCGAGCGCGGTGTTTCTCGACAAGATATCCTTCGAGCCCGTGCCGGAGGAGAAGCTTGCGATCATCCCCGCGCCGCAGAAGATGTCCGTGACTGGCGGCGAGTGCCGCCTCAAAGGCGCGCCGAAGGTCGAGAAAGTCGCGTCCATCTCGCCGGAGGGATACGAGCTTTCGATCACGAAGGAAGGCGCGACTATCCGCTGTTCCGACGACGCGGGCGCGTTCTACGCCAAGATGACTCTTGCGCAGATCGAGAAGGTCGATCCGAAGACGAAGCAGAAAATCTATCCGTGCGTGGAGATCGCGGACGCGCCGAAGTTCAAGTGGCGCGGCGTGCTGCTGGATACGGCCCGCCACTTCCTCGGCAAGAGCGCCATCCTGCGCATCATCGACGAGATGTCGTGGTACAAGTTCAACGTACTGCAGATACACTTCACGGACGACGAGGGTTGGACGGTCGAGATTCCGGAATTCCCCGAGCTCGTCAAGCAGGGCGTCGTGAGGGGACGCTCCGGATTCGTGTACGGCGAGAAGCTCCAGCCGTTCTACTACAGCGAGAAGGACATCCGGGAGATCGTCGCCTACGCGGCTGCGCGGCATGTCAAGGTCGTTCCCGAAATCGAGATGCCCCGCCACTTCGGCGCGGCTCTGCGCGCCTATCCGCAGTTCCGCTGCGACAGCCCCGACCGCGCCAGAAACACGAGCGTGATGTGCGTAGGCAATCCCGGGTGTATACGCTTCGCCGAGAAGGTGCTGGACAAGGTGTGCGAGCTGTTTCCGTCCGACGTGATCCACATCGCCGGGGACGAGTGCCCACGCAACTTCTGGAAGGGATGCCCGCGGTGCCAGGCGCACATCAGGCGCGAGGGGCTCAAGGGCGTGGAGGACTTGCAGCCGTGGCTCACGCGGCACCTCGTGACGTATCTCGAGAAGAAGGGGCGCCGCGCGATCGGCTGGGACGAAATCTTCCTTTCGTCGTCGTGGGAGAAGTGGAGCGACTTCATGAAGGCGGGCGGCGATTCGTTCAACACGTTTCTCCCCAAGGCAACGATGGGCATGTGCTGGCGCCCGTGGGGCGCGGGCGCGCTCGCGGCGAACAGGGGCTACGAGATCGTGCGCTGCCCCACGTCGTACTGCTACTTCGACTACAGCCAGGGACTGCCCGAGGACCCGTTCCAGTATCTGGGCCGCGGCGTGACGCTGGAGAAGGTGTACCGCTTCGACGTGCTTGAAGGCGTCGAGCCGCAGGCGCGCGGGAACGTGGTGGGTGGGCAGTGCTGCAATTGGGCGGAACGGACGCCCAATTTGACCATGTTGGAGTGGAAACTCTGGCCGCGCGCGCTCGCGCTCTCCGAGGCTCTCTGGACATATCCTGACCCGGCGAAGCGCGACTTCGCGGAGTTCTCGCGGCGCGCCGCCGCGCACCGCCTGCGCCTCATCAGCTCGCATGTCAACTGCGCTCCGCTGAGATGACAAGGCGAGACTTCATTCGTCTGGCGAACCAAAGTCTTCAGACGCCAGTGGCGCGGTTTGATAGCCCCGCACGGACAAGCGCGTAGCGCCGCCCGCCGTCCGGAGCGATCACGATTGCCGCAGAATCGAGGAACCGCGGCCAGTTCGCCTCGGTGAAGCGCGGAATTGCCCTGCGCGCGGCGAGGAACGCCGCAATGTAGAGGTCGTGCGTGGTGAACACCGCAAGCGGCTCGGTGAAATGCGCGATGCACCATTCCTCCAGCGCATCGGAGGCGGCGTGCAGGTCGGCAAAGCCCCGCCCCGTTCCGGCGGCGAAATAGTCAAAGCACTTCCGGAAGAAACTGCCGTCGCGGAACTCCTCCCAGATCGCATGCGCGTCGGCGAAATAGAACGTCCCGTTGCCGAGACAGTCATGCGTGGGGATGTGCGGCCGATCCACGCCCATGCCCTCCGCGATGCACGAGGCGGTCATCACGGTGCGGCGGAGCGGACTTGCGGCGAACTGGACGACGCCGGCGAACTGGCGCAGCGCCTTGCCGAACTTGCGGCTGGCGGACTGCCCCTCCTCGGTTATGGGCAGTTCCCAGCCGAAGGACGGATCCTCGTGGTCGATGTGCGGACGCTCCGCATGGCGCGTCATCAGCAGCACGCGCTGGCCGCCGCGCACCAACGAGCACACGTCCTCCAGCGACAACTCGCCTGTTTTCTCAATGTCTGACAATGGGTTCATGCGTAATAGTATATCAAATCTCCGGCGCTGGGCACGCAGTGCCGTACGCAAATTCCTGTTCAAGTCAACTGCGCGCCGCTGAAGCAGGCGTAGCCCATAAACCTACTTGACGCGAAGTGGGTTTATGGGTTAAAATAGGCGGCGATATGGCAAAAAGATTTTCGCATGTTTAGGTGAGGCAAATGACACGTTGCTACATAGGCGTAGATGGTGGCGGCACGAAGACGGCGGCCATTCTCTTCGATGAAGGAGGGCGCATTCTTGCGAGGCATACCGCCGGGCCTTGCAACCCGAACGTGCTGGGCTTCGACGAAAGCACCGCGCGCGTGAAGGAGATCGTCGAGTCGCTGGCGCAGGGAGCGCCGCGCTCCGTCGCGGCCATCTACATCGGCACGGCGGGAATCTTCACCAAGGACGACGGGCCGCGCTTCGCCGCCGCCGTCTCGCGCGCGTGCGGCGTCGATAGGGTGAAGTGCGAGAACGACGTGATGAACGTGGTTGCCGCCGCAACAGATGCAGACAGATGCGTGGCCGGCGTGTGCGGCACGGGCATGATCGTGTATGCGAAGGAGGCGGACCGCGTGACGCGTCTCGACGGATGGGGGTATCTGCTGGGGCTCGGCGGCAGCGGGTACGACATCGGGCGCGACGTGATCCGCGCGGCGGTCGGCGAGTCGGAGGGGCTTTCCGCGGCAACGGCGCTCACGCCGCTCGTCGAACGCAATGCGGGCATATCGCTTGAACAGCTTGTGCTTGAGGTGTATCGACGCGAACCCGCGTTTGTTGCGTCTTTTGCGCCGCTCGCGTTCGAGGCGGACGCCGCGGGCGATGCCGTGGCGAGAGGCATTCTCGTGGAGAACGCGCGTGCGTTCGCGAAGGTGTTGAACTGCGCGGCTGAATCGCACGACTGCGGCGATGTGGCAGTGGTCTCTGGCGGAATCGCCACGAATGCCGCCTTCGGCAAACTGTTGAAGCAGGAGCTGAAGCCAGGCCTGAAGCTCGTTGTGCCTTCCTCTCCGCAGGTCGTCGGTGCCTGCATCAACTGCGCCCGCTTCTGCGGACTCAATCCGTCTATGGTGCGTAAAAAGCTTGTGCAAAGTTACCAATTAGCAAATAGGAGCTGAAATGAAGAATACAACGAAAATGTTTGGAATAGCAGCTGCTGCCGCATGCGCGGCGGCCGTGTGCGCGGCGAAGCCGCCCGCCGAGCGGATGGACCGCTCGAAGCTGCTCGTCGGCGCGTACTGCCTGCAGGCGAACGCGAAGACTGACGCGCACGTGAAGGCAATCCACGACTGCGGAGTGGACTTCATAATCGGCCTGCCGGCGTCCGACCGCGCCACGCTGGACCTCTTCGAGAAGCACGGCGTGGGCGCGATCGTGGGCGGTGTCGTGCCCGGCTGGTGGGGCGGCAACGGCGAGCGCGCCGGCAAGATGCGCGAGGTGAACCCGCCTGAGAAGTACGCGGCGGGCGCGGCGGCGTTCAAGGACCATCCCGCAATCTGGGCGGTCGACATCGGCGACGAGCCGTCCGCCCTAGATTTTCCGTACTACGGAGACGTTGTGCGTCAGCTCAACAAGGCGATTCCAGGGATGCCTCTATACCTGAACCTGTATCCCAACTACGCGAGCGTGGCGCAGAACACCGGGAAGCAGACGATCAACCAGCTTGGCACGAAGACGTACGCAGAGCACATTGCGGTGTACTGCCGTGATGTGCCGCTCGACTACATCTCGTACGACTTCTATCCCTACACGGCTCCCGCCGGACTCAACCGCTTCATCTCGAAGATGTACGACAACTTCATTGTCGTCGCCAACGCCTGCCGCAGCACGAAGCGCTCGTTCTGGTACATTCCGCAGGTCAACTCCCGCGGCGGCCTGGCTCCGACAAGCGAAAACCGTCTCCGCTTCCAGGCGAACGCCGCGCTCAGCTTCGGCGCGGAGGCGATAACCTGGGCGTGCTGGTGCAAGGGATGGTGGACGAACAACGTGCTTGACTCCGCAGGCAAGCAGACGGAGCAGTACGAGAAGCTCAAGCGCGTGAACGCGGAGCTGAAGACAATTGGGCCGCAGTACATGCGCTTCAGAAACGTCGCCACATGGTTCGTCGGATTTGCGCCCGACTATCCGAGGCGCCCGTCGCTTCCCTTCCCAGACGCGCGGAAAGGTGCGAACGGCATTCGTGCGTCAAACGGCGCACAGCTGCTCGTGGGCGAGATGGTCGCGCGCAACGCCGCTTGCAATGAACGCGCGTTCTACGTGACGGCTGCGGATGATCCGGCGGACGAACATCTGGCGAAGTTCGAGGTCGTTTTCGACTTCGAAGGAAAGAGCGTTGAGGCGTTCGGCGGCAATGGGGCGATTCCCGTGTCACGCAGGGCTGACGGTTCATGTGCTGTGCCCATGGCGTCATGTCAGGGCGTTTTGATCGTGGTGAAGGGCGCTGACAGGTGAGGCGCCTTCATGCTCAAGACGGAAATGAGAAATCCCAGGACGACGCATCTCGACAGAATGACCACTGCCGAGATGCTGCGTGTCATCCAGGACGAGAACATGAACGCCGTCAGGGCTGTGGATGGTTGTCTCGACGCAGTTGGGCGCGCAGTCGACACTGCAACCGCCTGCCTGCGGAAGGGGGGGCGGCTCGTCTATGTGGGTGCTGGCACGTCGGGGCGGCTGGGCGTTCTCGACGCATCCGAGGCGTGCCCGACGTTTGGCGTTCCCGAAGGGACGATCGTTGGCGTGATGGCAGGCGGCGTGGAGGCGCTGCACCGCGCGGGCGAGCCGGAGGAGGACAGCTCCGAATTCGGAGTGCGCGACCTGAAGGCGATCGGCCTGGCGCCTGCCGACTGCGTGGTCGGCATCAGCGCGGCTGGCGGCGCCGAGTATGTGCTCGCGGCGGTTGAATACGCGAAGTCGCTAGGCTGCGCCACGGTGGGGCTCACGTGCAACGAGGGCTCGCCGCTCGCGCAGCTTGCCGGCATTGCGATCGTGACGGATACAGGCGCAGAGGTGGTGACAGGCTCCACGCGCATGAAGGCCGGCACTGCCCACAAGCTTGTTCTCAACATGCTTTCCACCTGTTCGATGGCGCACCTTGGAAACGTCTATGAGAACATGATGGTCAATCTGAAGCCGACGAATGCGAAACTACGCGAGCGCATGGTGGGCATCGTCGCCGACATGCGCAAGGTTGGCCGCGACGAGGCGCGCACGCTTCTTGAGCGTGCCGGCTGGAGCATCAAGGGCACTTTGAACGGCGAGATGAAGTGATGATCCACGTTGAACGCAAAGGAGCGTGAAGATGAGAAGAAGATCATTCATCCAGACACTGCTGGCGGGCGGAGCGGCGGCTTCCTCTTTTTCCGGACATGGCGCCGACGAGAGCCCGTGCGTGCGGTTCGGCGTGGTGACCGATTCCCACTACGCGGAAAAGGACAAGGCCGTATGGCCCGGTTCCGCGCGGCACTATCGCGATTCGCTTCCGAAGATGCGTCAGGCGGTGGACGCCTTCAATGCGGCGGGGCTCGACTTCATCATCGAGCTGGGCGACATGAAGGACATGGGCGCGGAATGGCGGGGAAGCGGCGCGACGAAGACGCGGCGCCCGGCGGAAGAGCTTCAGGCGGAGGCGATTCGCTTCCTTGACGCGATCGAGGCGGAGTTCGCGCGATTCAAGGGTCCGCGCTACCATGTGCTTGGAAACCACGACATGGACTGCATCTCGAAGGAGGACTTCCTCGCGCACACGCGCAACCATGGCGATGCGGCGGGCAAGACGCACTACGCGTTCGAGGTTAAAGGCGTGAAGTTCATCGTTCTGGACGGCAACTTCAACGCGGACCGCACTCCATACTGCCGCGGGAACTTCGACTGGACCAAGGCTTTCATCCCAGACGACCAGCTGGCGTGGCTCGAGGGCGAGCTGAAGCGTTCGCGCGCGTTGCCGACCGTTGTCTTCTGCCATCAGCTTTCCGACCGTTTCTCAGGCGTCAGTCCAGCGATATGCCTGGGAAATGCGGACAAGGTGGTGGGCATTCTCGAGCGCAGCAAACAGGTGTGCGCCGTGATACAGGGCCACCATCATTCTGGGAACTACAGCTGCCGCCGCAACATCCACTACTGGACGATGAAGGCTATGATAGAAAAGCCGTTCCCCGCCCACAACAGCTATGCCATCGTGGAGATCAACCGGCGCGGCGACATCCGAATCGAAGGCTTCGCCGACTGCGAGAAGCGTCTGCTCCCCCGTTCGTAGCCATTGCCATATGCTCGCATTTTTCACTCGCGCGGAATGCCCGAAATATGCGATAATATATTCAAATGGTCAATTCTAGACATCTTCATTCTCTGTTTCTCGCGCTTGGGTGCGCGCTTTCCGGCGCGCTTGCGGCGTGGGACGGGAATGTCAATCTCAACAAGTTCGCCGTCAAGGACGCTTCTGGCAAGATCGCCGTTCTGGGAACGGAGGGCTCGTGGAGCGACAAGGGCGACGTGAAGGAGCACGTCTTCGACGGCGACACAGGAACGTTCTTCGATCCGCCGACATCCGCCAACCAGCTCGGAAGCGCGTGGGCCGGCATCGCCCTTACCACCTCCAGCATCGTGACGCGCGTGAGCTACGTGGGCCGCAGTGGGCAGAGCTCGCGCATGGCAGGCTGCCTCTTCCAGGGCGCGAACACGCCTGACTTCTCGGACGCAGAGACGTTCCACGTCATATCGCCGCCGGATGGATGGAATGGCACGTCATGGGTGAACGTCACACTTGGAAATGCGTACGGTCCCTACACGTATCTGCGCATCATCGGTCTCTACTGCGGCAATGCGGGCGAGGTCGAGTTCGGGGGCCTCGCGGAAAGCGGCGACGCCGTTCCCTCCGCGCCGCAGATCGAGGCGACGTGGTATCTGAACCAGCATGCCGGGTTCCGCCTTGTGGCCGACGCGGACGTTCCGCAGGCATATCGTATCCAGTGGCGAGAGAGCGCGAAGGACGACTATGCGACAATCGCAATCGCATCGCCGTCGAAGGGCGGCGAAACCTGCACGTGGATTTCCGCGGAGAAGTCGGCGGCAGGCGACTACCGCGTGCGCGGCGTGAATGCGAACGGCAAGGGCGAATGGACGCTCTTCACGATCACATCGCGCGTCGAGGCCGTGGGCACGTGGATCGGCACGGAAGGCTCGTGGGACAACCGAGGCGATACTGGCAACAAGGTGTTCGACGGCGACCCCGCCACGTTCTTCGACTCGATCGAAAACAGCTCTGCCTGGACGGGGCTCGACCTCGGCCGGCCCCAGATGATAGTTGGCGCAAGGTACGTGCCGCGCACAGGCAATCCCGAGCGCATGGTGGGCGGGAAGTTCGAGGGCGCCAACTCGCCAGACTTCTCCGATGCGCGCACGCTCTACACGATCGCCGAGAGTCCGACGTCTGGCGCCATAACCGAGGTCGCCTTCGACGAAGCGGTGGCTGGGTTCTACCGCTACGTCCGCTACATGGGTCCGGCGCAGGGCCACTGCAACGTCTCGGAAGTGTCGTTTCTGCTGCCGGAAGGCAACATCGACGGCCCGGCGGCGCCGAGCCTCTCGGCGCCGCCGGGCTTCAGCATGACGAACGTGACGGTGGCGCTCGACTATCCGGTGGAAGGCGCGGAGATATTCTACACGCTAGACGGCTCCACCCCGGCAGGCTTGGAGACGGAGAACTGCTTCCGCTACACGGCGCCGCTCGTGTTCGGCGACGTTTCGAGCCGCACCAACCGCCTCGCGCTCATCCCCACGAATCCGCCTGAGATGTGGTCGCACAAGCAGTACGGATGGGCGGCGCCGACGGCCGACCAGCCCGACGTGAACGTTCTGCGCGCGCGGGCGTTCAAGAACGGCGTCGCATGCACCAACGAGGTCTGCGGCACGTGGTTGATCGGCCTGACGGTAAACGACCATACGCTGCGCGTGGTGTCGCTGCAGACCGACGAGGCCAACTTCTTCTCGGATTCCATCGGCCTCATGGTGCCGGGCGACGTCTACAACACTTTGGGATGGAACGGACAGTCGGTGGGGCTGCCGAACGCGAACTACTTCCAGCACGGCGTGGAGTGGGAGCGCCCGGCCGTGTTCGAGCTCTTCGAGACGAACCGCGAAGAGGTGGTGGCGCAGACGATCGGCGTTCGCATGCACGGCAACTGGTCGCGTTCGTGCGCTCAGAAGACGATGGGCTTCTACGCGCGCGCCGAATACGGCACGAAGAAGGTGGCTTACAAGCTCTTCGGCGACGAGGACCATGCCGAATTCAAGCGCTTCCTCCTGCGCAACAGCGGAAACGACTGGTACAAGTCGGGCCTGCGCGACGCCTTCGGGCAGCAGCTCTTCCGCGGGTGGGTCTCGTGCGGCACGCAGGGCTACGAGCCCGCGGTCGTATACATCAATGGCGCCTACTGGGGCATCATGAACTTCCGCCACCACTACTCGAAGCACTACTTCGAGGGCTGGTACGGCGCCGACCCCGAGAACCTCGACTACGTCAAGATGGCGGCTTCTAGGGGATATGAGGTGCAGGAGGGCGACGACGAGGCATATCTAGAGCTGCTGGACTATCTCGACGCGCACGACCTGAAGACCGATGCCGCGGCATGGGAATATGTGAAGACGCGCATCGACATCGACAACATCATCGACTACAGCATAGTCAACATGTTCGTTGGCAACACCGACTGGCCCAACAACAACCAGGGCTTCTGGCGCGAGCGCGTTGACTACTCGCCAACGGCAGCAGTGCCGCACGACGGGCGCTGGCGCTTTGTCGCGTTCGACACAGACCACGGCCTCGGGCTTAACAGCTCCGCCTCGACCGACATGGTCAGCCAGGCAAGAAACCACCCGTTCTTCAAGTGCCTGAGCGACAACCCCGAGTTTGTGAGGCGTCTCGCGACGCGCTATGCCGATCTGATGAATTCCGCCCTTGTCCCTGCGCGCACCACGGCCATGCTCGACGCGGCCGCCGCACGCGTGCGCGGCGAGATTGCGCGCCATGTCTCGCGCTGGACGCGCCAGATATCCGTTTCAAGCTGGGAGAGCGAGATGTCGGGCATCCGTTCGTTCCTCCAGAACCGCGAGGCCAATGTGCGCCAGAACCTGAACGACAAGTTCGGCGTTGGCGCCTCCCAGTCGCTCACGGTTGCGGCTAACGGGCTTGGACGCATCCAGGTGAACACGCTCGCCTCCGGCTCTGGCGAAGGGCGCATCTCCCTGCCGTTCACGGGGCGCTACTTCGAGAACGTGCCTGTTGCGCTCACGGCGACGCCCGAAACCGGCTGGCGTTTCGTCGCCTGGGTTCTGGACGACGGCTCGGAGCCTCGGCGCACGCCGTCGATCTCGCTTTCGGTGAAGAGCGCAATCCAGGCGACGGCGTTCTTCGTGCGCGCCGCGCAGGTCAATCTCGTGATCAACGAGGTCATGGCCGATGCCGATGGCTCCGACTGGTTCGAAATCTACAACGCCGGCGCGGAGGAGGCCGATCTGGGCGGCTGCTGGCTGTGCGACGACAGCGTGAAGCACATGTCTGAGATCCCGCTAGGCGTCACGCTTGCGCCAGGCGCGTGCCTTCTCGTGCGCGCCGACGACACGCTCCTCGCCGGCGTCGACGCCGACGGAGTTCTCAATGTTCCCTTCGGCCTGGGCAAGAAGGGCGACGAGGTGAACCTCTGGAACGCGGCGCGCACCGCGCTTTTGGCACATGTCGCCTTTGGTCCGCAGACGCTGAACGTGAGCGAAGGCTGCTGGCCGAACGGCGCAACGGATTCGTGGGCCGTGCAGGCGCTGGCGACGCCGGGCGCGCCGAACCGCGGCCCGGGCGCGACGGGCGCATGGCTGCCAGACGGCGTTGCCGCGCAGGCGCCAGCAGGCGCGAGCGTGTCGCTTTCCTGCGCCGTCACGAATACGACGCTCGCGGGCGCTTACAGTCTCGTTGAAAGCCCCGTCCTTGGGGCCTGCATCTCACAGGCTGGGCTCTTCACATGGCGCGTTCCCGCATCGGCGCGCGCGGGCGCATACGCGTTCCGCGTGGGCTGGACCTCTGACGACGCGCAGGAAAGCGACGAGACGACGCTGATCGTCACGGTGGTGCGCGAGGAGGAGGTCGAGCTGCCCGTTCCCCCGGTCGTGTCTTACATGGGCGCAACGCGCATTGCCGCCACTCCTCTCGTCTATTGGGCAGCCTCGCCGTATGCCGTATCCTACACCGTTGAGCGTTCATCGAGCCGTGCCGGACCATACGCGGTGGCAGCCCGGCTGGGGAAGGGCGCCACGACGTGGCGCGACAGAGCCGCTGCGGGCACTTCGCAGACAAACTGGTACCGCGTGGTCTCGACGTCGGCGCTTGGGCTCACTTCGCTCACGGCGCCGCAGAGGGCGTGGGCGAGCGGCTTCGCGCATCGCCTCGAAGGGGACATCATAGGCACGGAGGGGTCGTGGCACGATCAGGGCAACACGAAGGAGAAGCTTTTCGACGGCAACACTTCGACTTTCTTCGATGCGCCGGATGCTTCGGCATGGGGCGGCTTCGATCTCGGCACGGTCGGCCGGCGCGTCATTTCGCAGATCCGCTACTGGCCGCGCGACAGCTGGTCGGACCGCATGGTCAACAGCCGGTTCCACGTTTCGAGCGTTGCCGACTTCTCCACGCGCAAGACCGTGGCGACGATTTCCTCCAAGCCGCCGCAGAAGGCCTGGACCACGATCGCGCCCGCGTTCACGGACACCTGGCGCTACGTTCGCTGGTATGCCGACAGCGGCAACGGCAACGCAGCGGAGATCGAGTTCACGGGATTCGACGGCGTGCCATCCGCGCCATCGTCGTTGAACGCCGACACGAACACGGCAATGTGCGCCGTCCTGACTTGGCCGGATGTGGCGAACGCCTCTGGCTATCTCGTGTGGACGAACGGAGTGGAATGCGCCTTCGTGGCCACGAACGCGGCCACGTGCGCGCGCAGCGCGCGCGCCCACACAATGTTTGGCGTCTCCGCAGTCAACGGCAGCGCGCAGAGCGATCGCATCTCGCTGGAGCTCCCGCCCGCGCCGCCGCCGCCGTTTATCCTCTTCTTCCGATGAACTCGCATTTGCCGCGCGTCATTCGGAAAATGTGAAAAAATATGAGATTCCGGCGCGCACAACGCGCCGGAATTTGGTAAAATATATTCTTCATTCCATTTGGAGGCTCTATGGGCGGATTCTGCGGCATCATATCAAAAGAAGACTGTGTGTCGGACCTGTTCTTCGGGACCGACTACCATTCCCACCTCGGCACACACCGCGGCGGGCTTGCGGTGCTTGACGGCGGCATCTTCCAGCGCGCCATCCACAACATCCAGAACGCCCCTTTCCGCACGAAGTTCGACGGTGACTTCGGCAAGTTCCACGGCCGCCTCGGCCTAGGCGTCATATCCGACACCGACCCCCAGCCACTCGTGGTGGCGTCCCGCCTCGGCACCTACGCGCTCGTGACGGTGGGCCTGATCGCGAACATTGACGAGTTGATGGAGGAGATGTACCGCGATCGCAGGATGCAGTTCCAGTTCTCGACGTCGTCCGGCGTCGTGAGCCCCACCGCGGTCGTGGCCGCTCTCATCGACTCGAAGGACAGCTTCGTGGAGGGCATACAGTACGCCCAGCAGAAGATCGAGGGCAGCTGCTCGCTAATGATCCTGACCGACAAGGGACGCTTCCTCGCCGCACGCGACCGATATGGCCGCACGCCCATAATATTCGGCAAGAAGGATTCCGGCCTGATGGCGACGCAGGAGAGCTGCTGCTTCCCCAACCTCGACTACGAGCATCTGCGCGACTTGGGTCCGGGCGAGATAGTGGAGGCGACGCCCGAGGGACTTGTTACGCTCGTGGAGCCGGGGCCCGAGATGGCGATCTGCTCGTTCCTTTGGGTGTACTACGGCTACCCCGCATCCACCTACGAGGGACGCAACGTTGAGATGGCGCGCTACCGCTGCGGCGGTCATCTTGCGCGCCGCAATCCGGTCGAGGCCGACAGCGTGGGCGGCGTGCCAGACAGCGGCATCTCCCACGCGCTTGGATATGCCCACGAGGCGGGGCTCAAGTACGCGCGGCCGTTCGTGAAGTACACGCCAACCTGGGCGCGCTCGTTCATGCCGAGCGACCAGCGCCAGCGCGACCGAGTGGCGGCGATGAAGCTCATTCCGATTCCGGGTCTCATCCGCGACAAGCGCCTCGTCTTCTGCGACGATTCGATCGTGCGCGGCACGCAGCTGGGCAAGCAGGCGAAGCGTCTATACGCCGACGGCGCGAAGGAGACGCACATGCGCATCGCGTGCCCGCCGCTCCTGTACCCGTGCAGATTCATAAACTTCTCGCGCTCGAAGAGCGTCTACGACCTCATCACTCGCCGCTACATCCGCGAGGCGGAGGGGCCCGACGCCGACATCTCGAAGTACCAGGATCCGGACTCTCCGGAATATACGGCGATGGTGGAGTACATACGCTCGAAGCTGAATCTCACATCGCTCGCGTTCCAGCGTCTTGACGATCTGGTGGCGGCCATCGGGCTTCCCAAGGACAGTCTCTGCACGTACTGCTTCGACGGCAAGGACGTGTCGTTCGGCGATCGCCCGTGCGCAAAGGGCTGCGCGAACTGTCTGTGCAAATGCGCGAGCCAGCGCGCGGCGGAGAAGGACGTCCAGTAGAACTGGCGGCTGAAGGGCATTTTAAACTACAGGGAACTAAACAGAAAATGGCAGAGGAAACAAAGGAGAAGCTGCTTGAAGTGGAAGCAGTGAGCCAGCGCATCGCGGACCTCAGGCGGCGCGTGGCGGAGATGGCCGACTACGTTAAGATCGAGGAGCGCCGCAAGACGCTTGCCGCCCTCGAGGCTGAGCAGGCCACCGGCGACTTCTGGAACGACCAGGCGAAGGCCAAGGAGGTCATCGCCAAAACGAACGCCGAACGCGCGTACGTCAATCCGTTCGACGCGCTCACGAAGACGGTCGAGGACGCCGGCGTGATGCTTGAGCTCGCCGAGATGGAGGATGGCGCCGCGCAGCAGGCGGCCCTCGCCGACACGATCGCCGAATGCGACAAGGCGGACGAGTTCTTCTCCAAGCTGCGCATGCAGTCGCTTCTAGGCGGCAAGTTCGACGCGAACAACGTCTTCGTGAAGCTCCACGCCGGCCAGGGCGGCACCGAGGCGTGCGACTGGGTGACGATGCTCTACCGCATGTACCAGCGCTACGCCGAGGACCAGGGCTGGAAGATCGAAGAGTACGACCAGCAGCCCGGCGAAGAGGCGGGCCTCAAGGACGTGTACTTCCGCATCGAAGGTCCCTACGCCTACGGCACCATGAAGGCCGAACGCGGCATCCACCGCCTCGTGCGCATATCGCCGTTCGACGCGAACAAGCGCCGCCAGACGTCGTTCGCTTCAGTCGAGACGGTCGCCGAGATCACCGAGGGAATCGACGTGGAGATCAAGGACGAAGACCTTCGCATCGACACGTACCGCTCGGGCGGCGCGGGCGGCCAGCACGTGAACAAGACCGACTCGGCCGTGCGCCTCACCCACATTCCCACCGGCATCGTGGTGGCCTGCCAGAAGGAGCGCTCGCAGCACATGAACAAGGAAAAGGCCATGAACATGCTGCGCGCCCAGCTCTACGAATACTACGAGGACCAGAAGAAGGCCGAGATGGACCGCTTCTACGGCGCGAAGAGCGCCAACGGCTGGGGCAGCCAGATTCGTTCGTACGTGTTCTGCCCGTACACCATGGTGAAGGACCTCCGCACGAAGTACGAGACGAGCGACGTGAACGCGGTGATGGACGGCCACATCCAGCCGTTCATCGAGGCGTGGCTGCAGATGCAGGCGTCGGGCGCGCCTCGTGCGTCGGCGGATGCAGAGAAGGACGACTGCGAATGAAGATTCTCGCGATCGACAGATCCACCGACACGCAGAGCGTTGCCCTCGCCATAGACGGCGCGGTGAAGGGGCGCGTTTTCGCGGGCATGGACTCGCGAAGCGCCGAATGGCCGGTGAAGATACGCGACTTCCTCTCCGCGAACGGTCTTTCCCCGCGCGATCTCGACCAGGTGCTGGTGGGGCAGGGCCCGGGCTCCTTCGCCGGCATACGCGCGGCGCTCGCGTTCGCGCAGGGAATAGCTCTCGGCAATCCGGACGGAGCCACGAAGGTGGTGGGGCTGCCTTCGACGTACGCCCTCACGCGCGACGGCGCGCGCACGGCGGTGGTGGGCGACGCAAGGCGCGACCGCTTCTGGGTGGTGGTGTACGACGGCGTGGAGTGCGTGAGGGACTTCGCGCTCGTGGCGAAGGACGAGCTTGCGAACGCGGTGCCCGAGCACTGGGCCGTGGTCACGCCCGACGGCGCGCGCATCGAGCCGCTTCTTCAGGGCGTCTTCGGCCATCACTACAAGGGGTCGCTTGTGCCGCTTGCGCAGCGCCTCGCCGAGGTCGCGGTGGCGCATCCGGAGATGCCGCGCCCCGAGCCGCTTCCGCTGTATCTCCAGCCAGCGGTGCGGCCTCCCGCGTGATGTGCATGATGCAATGCCGGGGAGGGGACTGGCACTAGGCACTGGACGCCAATTGTGCTATAATTACCTTGTATCGCGACATAGAAACTTCACAACAATGCCAAAGAAAGGAATGGTTACGTGATGAATCTGAAGAAGACGGTGTTTGCGGCGGCGGCGGCAGTCGGAGTGACGGTGTTTGCCGGACAGTTGAAGCCCAAGGCCCTGGTGATAATGCTGGACGGCATGCGCGCCGACTCCGTGGAGAACACATGGACTCCCAACCTGCGCATGCTGCGCGACGGCGCATGGCAGCCGGGCTACAAGTGCGCATGGTCACTCACCGCCCACACCATCTACGACGCTATCACCGTCAGCGGACCCAACCACACCTCCATCGCAACGGGCGTGACTTCGAAGAAACACACCATCAAGCAGAACCACAAAAGCACCTGCGACTTCAAGAAGTGGCCCAGCTGGCTCGTGCGCGTGGCGGACGCCAAGCCCGGGACGAAGGGGCTCTTCATGTACTCGTGGAAGTGGGACGAGCAGATATCCCCCGACCCGCGCGTGAAGTTCATCCATGGCTCAGACGCCGGCAATGCGGCCAACATGCCCAAGATCCTCGCCGCAGCCGACGCGCCCGACGCCGTGATGTGGTACATCGACTGGCCCGACCATGGCGGACACGGCTTCGGCTACTACCCCTACACGACAGGCTATCTCAACACGGTCTATCTCTCCGACAAGGCGATCGGCGACGCCCTGAAGGCAATCGCCTCGCGGCCCACTTTCAAGGATGAGGACTGGATGATCATCGTCATGGCGGACCACGGCGGCTACTGGCGCACGCACGGCCTTTGGGGCGGGCACTGCGAGACTATTCCGTTCCTCGTGACTGGCCGCAACGTCTCCCAGGGCCGCATCCCCGGCATCCCCCGCGACTACGACGCTGCGCCCACGGTGCTCACGCACTTCGGGATTGACTGGAGCGGCTTCGACCTTGACGGCAAGGTCGTTGGCACCGAGGTCGTCGCCGACGCTAAGCGCTGTCTCAAGGACGGACTCGCCGTCTATCTGCCGTTCGAGGGCAAGACGCCGGTCAACGCCGCGAAGGGCGCTGTGGTTCCCGAGGTGTTCGGCAAGGCGTCCATCGTCGGCAGGGGCGGCTTCATCGGCGGATGCATGCACTTTGCCGCCGTCACTAACGCCTTCACCGGACTTCGCCTGAATGGTTCAGAGAAGCTCGCGTTCGAGAACGGCGCCGAGTTCGCCTTCGCGATGTGGGTGAGGATGCCCGAGGCGCAGAACGGAGACCCCGTGATCGTCGCGAACAAGGACTGGAACCGGGGTTCGAATCCCGGCATCCTCGTGACCGGAAACAAGAAGATCGAGTCGAAGAAGGGCGGCGTGTGCTTCAACGCCGGCATGGGCGGCTCGCGCAGCCGCATCGACGTGGGCCCGTACGACATCGAGTTCGGCAAGTGGACGTTCTACGCCGCGACGCGCGGACCCGACGGCGTGCTGAACTTCTACCAGGGCGGCCTCGACGGATACCTCTACCGCATCGCGTTCGACGCCAAGGAGATCAAGTTCGCCACGGGGCTTCCCTTCTGCCTCGGCCAGGACGGCACCGGCAAGTATCCGTCGGCCTTCAACGGCGACATCGACGACTTTGCCCTCTGGACGCGTGCTCTTTCGCACGACGACGTGAGGAAGATCTACGAGGCCGGCCGTCAGGGCCTGCCCCTCGGTGGTCTGCTCTAGGATTGTGCATGCATGGGTTTCTCTCAAGAAAGGAACACAGTGATGAAGTCTAGATTCAATCGCCTTGTCGCTGCGTGCGTGGCGCTTGCAGGCATGACGGCGTTCGGCGCCGCCCAGGGACGCGTGGCCCTGCATACATGGTTGACGAAAGCCGAATTCAAGGACATTTCGGTCACGGCGCTCGACGGGCGTATCCTCTGGAAGGGGTTGCCCGATCCCGCGAAGTGCGAGAAGGGGAACGAAGCTGCGTGGACTCTCGAAGGCGGCGTGCTGCGCCAGTCGAACGAAGCGGCCACCGCTGGCGGCACGCTCGTGTTCGGCGATCCTTCGTGGAGCGACTACACCTTCCGCGTCAAGGCCCGCCGCATCTCCGGCAGGGAGGGATTCATCCTGCACGTGCGCGAGCGTGGCAGCAGCCAGTGCATCTACGCAAACTACGGCGGATGGTACAACACCGCGCACGGAATCGAGACCAAAGGCACGTATGACTTCGCAACGCCCATGCGCGCAGGAGGTTCCTACACGCCGATCGAGACGGGCCGCTGGTACGACCTCGAAGTGACTTGCAGGGGCGACAAGGTGACGGTGAAGCTCGACGGCAAGCGCGTGTTCTCGGACGTCACAGTACCCGAGGTCGTGTTCGACGGCAGGGGCGAGAACAGGATCGTTGTTGACCCGCAGAAGGTGCGCTTCCCCGTGTCGGAGGACATGTGGGGCATCTTCTTCGAGGACATCGACCTCTCCCTCGACGGCGGCGTGTATGCGGAGCTTGTCCGCAACCGCAGCTTCGAGGACGGTCTCGTCAAGTTCCGCGCGCAGGGTACGATCGGCTTTTGGAGCACGGTCGGCCGCGCGACGATCGAGCTCGACTCGTCGAAGCCCATCTCCGAGAAGAACCGCCACTGCGGCCGCGTCGAGGCACTGCCGGGCGGCGGCGTGGCGAACGACGGCTATTTCGGCATCGCCGTGAAGGACGGCGCGCAGTACCGCCTCTCCGTGGCCCTGCGCGGCGACGTGAAGGGTCCGATCGAGGTGGCGCTCCAGTCCCTCGGCAAGACGCTCGCCACGGGCGCGATCGGCGGCATCGGCCCCGAGTGGAAGACCTACAATCTCACGCTCACGGCGACGGGGACAGACCCCGACGCGAAGCTCGTGTTCCGCGTCCCGAACGGCGGCACGTTCTACATGGACTGCGTCTCCCTCTTCCCCTGCGACACCTACGCGAAGAGCGGCCTCTTCCGCAAGGACCTCATGGAGCGCCTCGCCGCGCTCAAGCCGAGCTTCGTGCGCTTCCCCGGCGGCTGCTGGGTGGAGGGCAACACGATGGCCGAGGCGTACCGCTGGAAGCAGACGATCGGCAACGTGTGGGACCGCCGCACGCAGTGGAACCTCTGGGGCTACTGGAGCGCGAACGGCGTCGGCTTCCACGAGTACCTGCAGCTCTGCGAGGACCTCGGCGCGAAGGCGCTCTTCTGCATCAACTGCGGCATGAGCCACAGGGAGACGGTGCCGATGGACAAGATGGGCGAGTTCGTGCAGGACGCGCTTGACTGCATCGAGTACGCGAACGGCCCGGCCACGTCGAAGTGGGGCGCCGTGCGCGCGGCGAATGGACACCCCGAGCCGTTCAACCTCCAGTACATCGAGATCGGCAACGAGAACGGCGGCCCGAAGTACCACGAGCGCTACGCCCTCATGCACGACGCGATCCAGGCGAAGTACCCCGAGATCAAGATCGTCTCCGACGTCTGGCACGGTCCGGTGAAGGGGCGCCCGCAGCACATCCGCGACGAGCACTACTACAAGTCGCCCGACTGGTTCATGACGACCGGCGCGAAGATGTACGACTCCTATCCGCGCGGCGAATTCGAGGTCTTCGTGGGCGAGTACGCCGTCACGCAGGACGTCGGCCGCTGGGGCGACCTGCGCGCCGCGATCGGCGAGGCGGCGTTCATGTGCGCCCTCGAGCGCAACGCGGACGTGGTGAAGCTCGCCGCCTATGCGCCGCTCTTCGCTAACGCGAAGCACACGGCGTGGAAGCCCAACCTGATCTACCCGATGACCGACGGCAACTTCGTGAACCCCAGCTGGAACGTGCAGAAGCTCTTCAGCGAGAACCGCGGACGCGAGGTGCTGGCGTTCGAGCAGACCGCCCGCTGGATGAAGACGAAGGACGGCAAACCCTGCCGCGTGATCGCGGCCTCAGCAGTTCGCGACGCAGACGGCTCGGTGATAGTGAAGGCTGTGAACTGCTCTGAGGAGCCGCAGCCGATCAGGCTTGCGCTCGCGGACGCGAAGGTGGCGAAGGCAGGCAAGACGTGGTTCACCGGGCCGGGCGCGCGCGCCAGCAACTCTCCGCTCGACCGCGACGCCCTGAAGGAGCTCTCGGGCGAAGCCGCAGTGAAGGACGGCGAGGTGGTGGATACGCTGCCGCCGCTTTCCATGACGGTGTTCCGCATTGCCCGCTGAGTGGCGATGCCTGAACCGCGCGGGCGCGAGGAGGTGACAGCATGAGCCGTTTGACGGCAGCGGCGGTAGTGTTCATCCTCTCCGCGCTCGTGCCGTTTTTTGTCCGCTGGCTGCGCGCGCGCAGATGGGGGCTCGCGGTGAACGTGTATGTGGACCGCGATGATCCGCGTCCGAAGGAGATATGCGGCTATCTTGCAGAGATTGCGAGCCGCTTGGACGAGCGTCCAGAGCGGATGCGCGTGGTGTTCCACGCCCGATGCAGCGGCGGGCGCGCGCCTGCGCTTGACCTTGAAAAGGACCGCAGGCTGCGCGTGGATGTTGACGGCAGGCGTTCCGAGAAGGTGGATCTGCGCGCTCGCTGGATTGCGGATCATCCTGTGCCTCTTGATCTGCGCCGCGCAGTCTTGTACATCGATCCTGTTGACGCAAACCGCTTTCGCGTTATGACGGCGCCTCCGTTTCCTGTGCCGCGCAGCGTATATCTGATTGCATCTCTGCTGGCCACTGCCGGACTGGTGTTCTTCGCGCCAGAGCCTGTGGCGCTCGCCCTTGGCGCATCCATCGGCCGCGCCACCGCCGCAAAGTGAGCTGCGCGAGACGTCTGTCCTTTGTTTTCATTTCCCAGGGCGCATCTCCATAATTCACCGCCATGCCTTCTGATGACAGGAAACAACTTATCTGAAACAACTTCCTTTTACGGCGGGCAACTGCCAGCCGATTCAAGAAAGCCGCGCAGTTGCGCGGCGAGAAGAAAAGGTTGTCTTTGCAGGTTGTTTCTGTTGTTTCCAAATCCAAATACGCTCGGCTGAAAATGCGCCTCATTTTCATTAATTTCAAAATCCCCGCTTGAAGCC
>JAFXIL010000002.1 GCA_017563185.1 Kiritimatiellia bacterium
CTCGATTTCCTTCGCGAGACGCAAAGGCGACGCATTGGAGTGACGAGTTGACGTGGAGTTTGTATTTGTGATTGGTGAACAATTTTGACAATTGTCATTGGTGAACAATCCAAGGTTCTTTTTCCCTTGTTCGATGAAGCGGTCGATACCTGTCAGAATGGCGTTCATGGAGATGGTAAGTCCGTCGAAGAACGGATCTCCCTTCACAGCATATTTTTCAAGCCGCTTCTTCATTCCTGGAAAACCGAGTGCCATGATCACACGCCAGTCAGGGACGGAGTGGTCGAAGTCCTGCCACATGTTCCAGGAACCATCTTTGTTGCCGGCGGCCCATTCCGCCTTCACCCACTCGGGCAGCACCGCGGCATTGACCTCGCGGGCGCGGTCGCCCTTCGTTATCTTTGCGATTGGCAGCCTGAGCCTGTCCCAGACGGCGATGGCGGGGAACCAGTCGAGGGGGGAGACGTCGATGGACTCCTCGTTCACCTCGGCGGAGAAGCACTTCGCCTTTGTGACGCGCCAGTCCTCGCCCGCCGCCTTGCCGGCGGCGACGATTTCCGCGAGACGCGCCGGGAGGGCCTCCTGCGAAAGGCCGGTCGTCTTGTCCGTGACGTCCTGGCGGAACTTGCGGCGCAGGTAAGTGTCCTCGTCCGCGATGGTCTCCACGTAGGGGTCCCACCAGGTCATGTCGAGATAGTTGCGCTGTTTGCGCGGCGCATTGACAGGTTCGGTGTTCATGGTTTTACTGCTCGTTCATGGTGTCCGGGCGGGAGGAGTTCCTCCTGACGTCCCGGAAGTGAAAGAATGCCACGCGTCCCCTCCGGGACGTCGAGCGCGAGCCGGATCAGGCCGCCATCGCGCCGCCATTCGGCGCGCACGGGGCCGGACACGGTCTGGATGTCGGCCTTCGCCCAGGTGAGCTTCACCGGGAAGACCGGGCGGAAGGCGACGGTTTGGAATCCCGGGGCGGCGGGCGCTATGCCGGCGATGCGCGTCAGAAGCGCTTCGGCGGCGCCGGCGAACATCACGTGGTTGTGGCTGCCCTCGCATCCGGCGCCCGTGAAGTTCTCCCAGGTCGTCGTGGCGCCGCGCGCAAAGGTGTAGCCGAAGCCAAGCTCCTTCTCCTCCTCCATCATGCGGATCCACAGGTTCTCCTCGCCGATGTCGAAGAGGGCGTGGGGGAGGTAGCGCGCCCCGAAAATGCCCACATCCATCCCGTAGCGGTCGACGGAGACGATCCGGTCGACAAGCGCGGCGGCGACGCCCGCCTTCTCGTCGGGGCGCACGAGGCCGAACGCCAGCGCGAGGACCGAGCCGACCTGCGTCCCTTCCTCGAAGGAGCTTGTCGCCGGATGCCAGAAGCGTTCGCGGAACCGCTCCAGGACGAAGGCGCGGAGCCGCGTCCAGTGCGCCTTGTCGCCGGATTCGCCGAGGACTTCGGCCGTTTTCACCATGATTTCCAGCAGATGGAGCCAGAGAGCCGTGTTCGTGACGGCGACATGGCTGGGGCAATAGCCGCCCTTCGCCTCGGGCGTGCACCAGTCGCCGTATCCTTCGGCGCAAATGCCGTCCTTCGCGCGGACCGTTTCCAGGAAGACGCACAGTTCGCGCATGGACGGGTAGTTCCGCGCCAGCAGGTCCCTGTCGCCGTAGGCCATGTAGAGCCACCACGGGAGCTGGATCCGGATGCCGTGCCAGTCCGGGTTGCCGCGCTGCCCGACGCCCTTCCGCCCGAGCGGATGGAGCCGCTCGCGCGGGAAGCCCTTGACGTCGAGGGGCGTTCTGGAGATGAAGTCGAGCCACCAGCGCGTGTACGAGCGCATGTCGAAGCAGTAGGCGGCGAGGTCCCAGTAGGTGTGGGTGTCCATCAGGCAGCAGGTGCGCTCGCAGCGCGCCGGCGTGTCGGTCGGAATCGTCTGGAGGCATCCGAGCATCGATCGGCGCGCCGCGCGCCACAGGCGGTTCAGGGATTCGTGCGAGCACGAGAAGGAGGCCGTCTCCCGGAGGTCGGCGTGGATCTCGAACGCCTCGATGTCCTCCGCGGAGAGGTCGCCCGGGAATCCCGCGACCTCCGCGTAGCGGAAGCCGCTGTAGCGCCATTCGGGGGCCAGCACTTCGGTCCCGCCGCCCGCGAGGACATACTCGTCGATCTGCGGCGCGCCGACGTTGGAAGTGGCGTCCAGCCCGTCGAAGTCCGGTGTCGCCTCCTCCGCCTGCCGTATCGTTATCTTCGTGCCGCGCGCCCCTCTTGCGCGGAGACGCACGCCGCCCGCGATGTTCTCGCCGAAATCGACGAGATGGCGTCCGTCCCCAAGCCGGCGGATGCGCCGGGCGGGCAGTGTCGCCCCCTCGCGGCACGTTGTGCCGTCGTTGAGCCACATTCCGCCGCCCATGTGCGCGACGACCTTTGCCGGCTGCCAGCCGGACGACACGTCCTTCGCCGTCGACCAGTCGTCGTTCCGCAGCCGGAAGTCCCTTTGTTCGCCCCGGTAGATGCTCGCGCCCAGGATATCGGCGGCGACGGCGGCCTCCCAGGTGGCGTCGGTGTCGATGGCGGTGGAGCCTCCATCGGCGAAGTCGACGACGAGGTGGAGCCGCGCCCGCTGCGGCGCGCGCCAGGCGGAGTCATAGTCGCGCCAGTCCGGGCCGTAGCCCGGCGCGAGCTGCACGCCCACGGCATTCGTTCCCGGAGAGAGCAGACCGGTGACGTCGATGCGGTCGTAGCGGATTTTGTCGAGGTACTCGCTCCATCCGGGCGAGAGGAACGACTTGTCGGCGCAAACCCCGTTCAGGTAGAGCCGGTAGGCGCCAAGCCCGCAGACTGTCGCCACCGCGCGCGCGACGGTCTTGCCGCCGAGGTCGAAGCGTTTTCGGAAGCGGTATGATCCGGCAAAGCCGGCCTCCCCCTCGGCATAGGCGCCATCGGGTTCGCGCGGATGGACCAACCATTTGGAAGCTCCCCATTCGGTCTCGTCGCCGGTGGTATTCATGTCGCGCTACCTGCCTTTCAGTTCGAACCCGTGCGGGGGAAGACCGGCGACGGGCCGGTCCGCGGTGTTGAGTCGCGCGATGTATCGCCCGCCATTCTTGCGGAACTCGTGCGTGGAGACGCCGTCCGCGCCCATGGCGAAGGGGCCGCGCTCCGCGCCGCGCAAGAATTCGGCGAGTTCGCGAAGCTTCGGCGCCTCGCGCTCAAAGGCCTCGCGGCAGGCGCCGGGGGTCTCGGCCTTCTCGCCGAACGGCGTGCGGCCGGGATCGGCGGCAAGCACATAGTCGTAGCAGTGGACGAGCGACTCCCGCGCCCCGCCGAGAATCGTGTAGTAGGCCTGTTCGACGAACTTCTCAGGCTTGCAGTCGAGCGCGTCGTACCAGCCGCCGCCGCACTTGCCGTCCGTCAGCGCGTCCATCCACGCCATGATCCAGCAGGCCTGGAGGGGTTCGGGGTTGGCGTCGCGCGTCTCGGTGCCGATCCAGCATTCGCCGAAAAGGTCCGCCTGCCGCGCGGGACTGTAGCCGCGCGCCGCGTAGTTCCGGTACCAGCACGGGTACTTGATGATGAAGTGCGCCTTGGGATTCGCCGCCTTTGCCGCAGGCAGGATGTCGCGCTCGCAGACTTCGAACATGAGTTCGCGGCGATACTCGCCCAAGTCGGCGATGCCGCGCGCGGCCTTGTCCGCGACGCAGCGCGGGCACCCGTCGCCGCAGGGCGAGAAGAGGAAGTCGTCGAGAATCACCGTGTCGAAAACCCACGCCGCCCGCGCCACTTCGGCGCGCATTCGCTCGCGCGCCCTGGGGTCGCTCCAGCAGGTGGTCATCTGCGGCTCCGAAGCGCCGGGCGCCGGGTCGTTCAGCATCGTCGGCGTGATGAGTCCGCAGACCTCGAAGCCGGCGGCGCGGAAGGCGTCGCGCTCCTCGACGAGCCGCTCCGTCGGCGCGTGTTCGCCATGGCGGTACGATTCGAGCCACAGTTTGGTGAATCCATATTTGCGCCACCAGGCGATGGCCTTGTCGCGGCCATCGGGTGTGGCGAGGTCGCCGTTGACGGCCGTCACCTTGCAGGACATGGAAAAGACATGCGGCGCGTCGGGGATTCGCGCCGGGGGAATGGGGGTGGAGACTGTTGCGTCGAGGAGTTGCATTTGCATTTTCATGGTCATGGTTTCCTACATGAAGGTTCCTAGGGCAGAGCCAGAAGGACGACTCCTCCCAGCGAGCAGAGGATTCCGAGGGTCTGGTAGCGGTTGGGGCGCTCGCGGAGGGCGATGGCGCCGTAGACGAGGAAGCCCATGAGGCAGGAGGCCACCATGATGGGCGAGGCGATGGCGGCCAGCCCGGCGGCGTTCGGGTGAAGGCATGTTCCGCAAGGACTCCTTTGCTGTTGAGCAGTGGAGCGTTGCCAATGTAGAGCTATGCGTGAAACGCCAGAAGGATATACTCTCCTCTATTTGGGGCTCTTTGCGTCCGGGCGGTCTGCTGGTTTACAGCACATGTACCTTTAACCGTGAGGAGAACGAGGATTGCGTGGCATGGATAGCCGAAGAACTGGGGGCAGTTCCGTTGCCGCTCAGCACCGATGCTTCATGGGGCATAACAGGTGCACTTGCAGGCAATAATCCGGTATATCGTTTTATCCCGGGATATACCTCAGGCGAGGGCTTTTTCCTCGCAGTGCTGCGAAAGGAGGGCGATGCTCCGTTGGCACAGCCGCGTGCGGCACGCTTGCTGCAGCCGGTCGCAAAGGTCAGGAATGAGGTGAGCCGTTGGCTGGAGTCGCCCGAAAGGTACGAGTTTGTACAGCAGGGCGAGAAGATTACAGCAATGCCTAAGGAGCACGTTGCCGCCATGTCGGCCCTGCAGCAGAAGATGCGTCTCCTGCACTGTGGAATAGAGCTTGCAGAGGTGAAGAACAACAAACTGTTGCCGATGCACTCATTGGCAATGAGCACCGCTCTTGACAAGAGCGCGTTCCCTGTTGTAGAGCTCGAACTTGAAAAGGCACTTGCATACTTGCATCGTGAAAGCCTGCAGCTGCCCGAAGCTCCTATAGGGATTGTGCTGCTTGCCTATCAGGGCACGGTGTTGGGCTTTGCCAAGAATATAGGCAACAGAGCCAATAACCTTTACCCTGCAGAATGGAGAATACGCAAGAACCCGTTGGATTTATAACTAAAAACACGATACAGATGAAGAAGATTTTTTTATTGATGCTGATGTTGTTGCCGCTGTTGCATGCAAATGC
>JAFXIL010000152.1 GCA_017563185.1 Kiritimatiellia bacterium
CTTCCCTGAAGACCACCTTCCATCTTCAGACGGACTCGTCTCGATAGTCTCCCGCACGCACCTTTTCCGCTACTTCAACGGCCGCCCCGGCGCAGCGGTCTTCCGCCGCCGCCTGAACGAGATTCACTCCGTTTCCGAACTCCTCGCGGCAGTCGAGGAATCCTTCGGACCCGACGCGCTTCCCATGTAGGCGAACTTCACCGTCTTCCGACTGGCGGAGTGTCTGTCACCTTGAAGATGCTTTTAGCATTATAAAAAGCACGCGTCTACCGGAAGCGCATGATCGTGCCGTTCATGATGACCGTGAGCGTGACCTGTTTGCTGAACGAGGCGCCGTCGGGCCCGATCGCCAGCACCTTGTAGGCTCCGGCGTCGCGGCGGCCTACGTCAGACAGTTCGAGAATCGAGGCGTTGGCGCCTGGAATCGGCGAACCGTTTTTGAACCACTGGTACGAAGTAGCGTCGATGGCGCGCGCCGCGAAGTAGGCGGTCTCGTGCACCTTCACGCGCCTATTCCGCGGCTGCGCGATGAAATCAAGCGGCGTGCCGAACTCGTCCACCAGCGGCGGAACCTTGCGCACGAACGCGTAGATCTTTCCGGACGAAAAATACTGTGCGGCGCCTGTCTGCGTCATGTTAAGGCGGCAAGCGCAGACACGAGTTTTTTCATGGTTTCTCCTATTTACTTTATCTGTTGAATCAAGTTGAGGGTTTCGGCTCTACGGGGACTGTCCCCGCACATCCCCACATCTTCACATGCGTGGGCCAGTCGCCAACATGCGAGAAGTCGACTCTGAAGAGAAATTCGCGGAAGGGTCCGTTCTTCGCGGTGGGCGCGAAGTCGATCTCCCTTAGTAGCGAACCTTCGCGCGCAAGTTCGCGCCGCACGTGGTTGAGGGCGAACCACTCGATCGTACGGCCCATCGCGCGGCAGCTCATCACGAAGTCCGTTATGCGCCCTTCGCGCGGATCCGCAATCACGTAGCACACAAGCCCCATTTCGCCGAAGGCGTCGTTCACGCGGAAAGTCCACACGCGCCGCGAAGGATCGTTCACAAGGGCGCGCATCTCGTCCTCGCCGCGCCGGATCGTCGTGGCGTTGAACTGGTTCGTCTTGCCCGCCATCTGCGCGAGGCGCGGCACGTCCGCCTCTGTGGCGCGCGCGGCGCGGCAGGTGAGCTTCAGCGACTCAAGATAGTCGTCAAGCGTGGCCGACGTGGCGGCGAGATCGCGCCGTTCTCCCTCGGCGCGGTACATTGCGGCGCGGGCGCGGTCCTCCTCCGTTGCGCCTACGGAAGAGAAATACGCGGCGTCTAGGCGGCGCAGAAACTGCGCGGAATGCGCAGGATCGTCAGGAAACGGCGGCACCGCCACTCTCGGAAGATGGGCCTTCATCTGGGCGCGCTCGAAGGGATTGTCGTCAATGAACACCACTGAATCAACGCCGAGGTTGAGCGAACGACAGGCCGCGAGGAGATTGCCGGCCTTCGGACGCCAATCCACACGAACGTCGGAAAAGTCTTCGAGCGAAAGCGGCATGTCTTCACGCGCGAAGGCCTGGGTGATCGGCGCGTCTGGAGCGGGCGGATCGTTCTTCGAGAGCAGCACTAGCAGCACGCCGCGCTCCCGCAGCGCCAGCGCGCCGCGCTGGAAATCCACGTACGGTTCAACTGCATCCGCGCCGTCTTCCGATATGATGCCGTTCCAAAGCGTGCCGTCCGCATCAAGCGCAAGCACCTTCTTCGGCGCGCCGTCGAGAAGGAAGAAGAACTCGTCTTCGATCGCCTTGATGGCGCGAAGCGAAAATGGCATGGCGGCGAGCTGGCGCATGCGCTCGTCCCAGAATCCCGACGTCTCTCGCGCGAGGGCTGCGACATCTGGCGCGACAACGCGCGCGCCTGGCAGACGCGCGGCGAGCAGGGACGTTCCCTCTTTCGCGTCTTCGCCCTCCATCACGAACATCACCGCCTCTGGCGCGAACGAATGCAGGCCGCTATTCGCATCCAGCGCCTCCTGCCGCCACGCATCGAAGCCGGACGCAAGATACACTGCATGTCCCGCACGGCGGAAGTCCTGCGCGAAGAAGTCGAGAGTCACATTGCCTAGTACAGCTATCTTCATGGACAGATCAGGAATTGTCTTTGGGATTGATGTACGGCGCGAAGTCCGCGAGCTTGCGCAGCTGCGGAACGGCGGCGAGCGGAATGGAAGTTCCGTAGCGCGCTTCGGTCTCCATCACGAGGCGAAGGTGCATCACGCTGTCCCACTCGGCCAGCGATCCATATTCCGTCTGGGGCGTAAGCGTGCCCCTCTGCACGCCAAGCACCCCGGCGGCGAACTCGAGAAAATCATCCATTTCTGATTCCTCCATATGTTCCTGACCGCAGATCTATGGATCTTCCGGCGGCGGCGTCTATGGCGACTGGGCGGACGCGCGAGTAGATGCGTGAAAGCGCCTCCTGGCAGCGCACCGCGCCGCGCCAGTAAGGGACAGCGCCAAGCCGCCTCACGAGAGGCGCCGCGTCGCCCGCGCCCGCTGCCGCGGCAGCGTCGAACGAGACGAGCGCCGCGCCTGGATCGGCTGATGCGCCCGGCCCTTCCGGCACAAGATCCTCCATGTCGATTCCGCGGAGCGCGAGCAGCGCCGCAGGATGGCGCGCGATCTCCTCGCCCAGAAGAAGCAGCACTGCCACAAGATGCTTGCATGGACGTGCCCAGTCGGGGCATGTGCAGTGCATCTTGACGTCATACACAGGCTTCCCCTCGGCGTTCGTTCCAACTGGCGCCGCTTTCGGGAAAAGCGGCACGCCGTCCGCGCGCAGCAGCTCCTCGACGTCAGTTGGCAGGTCGTCCGCCAATAGCCGCGCCACCAGCATCGGCTCCGCGCGCAGCGCCGCCTCGGCACTGCTCCCCTCGGGAACTGAAGTGAAGTCGAGCGAGACCTTGTATGGATCGGGACGCGATCCCGTCACGCACGCTTCAACGTGCGACCCTTCGGAGACAAGCTCCGTCACCTGCCCCGCGATCGCGTACTGCCTTCCCCTTCCCATGCGCGCGCCAAGGCGCATCGTCTCGAGCGAGGCCACCCACCTGCGCGCCCACCAAGCTGAGTGCGTGAGAGTGCGCAGCCCCTGCGCGCGGATGCCGTGCGCCGTGCGCGCAATGCGCAGCGGATAGCGCTTGCGGCTTCCCATGGCGCGGCTCCGTGGGTAGCGCCGTCAGAGCGACAGCACGTACTCGGCGAGATCCTTGATCTCCTCCTTGGAGAGCTTGGAGGTCTCGCCGTGCTTGTCGCCGGGATTGGCGATGGTCAGCACCTCCTCCATCGTGAGGGCGCGGCCGTCGTAGAGATACGGCGCGGTGCGCCAGCACTCGGCAAGGGTGGGGGTGTCGAACTTGCGGCCGGTCTCGGTGCCGAGGCCAAGGCCGAGGTCATAGAGCTTGAGGTCGGTCCATAGCGTCTCGCCGGCGGGGCTCTTCGCCGAGGGGGCGTGACAGTCGGCGCACTTGGCCTTCTTGAAGAGAACGGCACCGCGCTTCGCGCGTTCGGAGAGATCGCCGTTCACGAGGTAGGGGCTGGGGACGGGCTTCATCGAGGTGCAGTAGGCGTCGAAGCAGTGTACGTCCTCTTCCGGGCGCGACACGAACTGGATGTGCACGAGCCCCGCTCGGTTGCAGGTGTGCATGTCCTTGCGGATGCCTGTGACCATCGTGGGAGGAGTGCAGTGCGAGAAGATTTCGCTCTTGGTCTGCTTTGGATTGCCCATGCCGTCGTTGAGAAGGTCCCAGTTGAGGCCGTCCACGCGGCCATCGGGGTGGCAGCTCGCGCAGCTCTGCCACTGCTGGAAGCACATGGAGCCGTCGTTGTAGATCATCTCGCCGCGGCGAACGCGGTCTTTGGAGAGGTCGGTCTTGGGGGCCACCTGGAAGACGCGCGCGACGGCAAGCGCGTCGTCGAGGGCGAAGGTGGAGACGGCGTCCGTGAAGTAGAGCGCCGTCATCACGGTGCGGCCGAGGGCCACGATTCCGCGCGGGCCGTCGCCTCCGGCGAGCACCCGGCGGCGGATGGAGACGAGAAAGGCGAGGTCGTTCGGCACGTCCTCGGCGCTCTTCACGATGCCGCTTGCGCTCTCGCCCTTCGCGGCCTTGACGAGACGGTCGTGCAGCGCCGCGCGGTCGATGATGGAGAGCTCGCATGTGCCAGCGTGCGCGACGACGAGAGTCTTGCCGTCAGCGGTCACTGCGACGCCCCAGGGATTGGCGCCGCCGCGGTCCACGTCGTCGAGGAGAACGGTGTTCACGTACGCGCCCGTGGCGCCGTCGAATACGGAGAGCGCCGCGGTGTTCATCCAGCCGCGCTCGAGCTGCGTGGTGGGCAGCTGGTAGCGTCCCATCGTGTGCGTCACGTACACGCTCTTGCCGTCCGGCGACACGCCAAGGCCGCGAACGCCGGTGGAGCCGTTAGGCAGCATCACGTGGCGCACCTTGCCGGTTGCGGACTCTATCACGCTCACGCTCGCGGCCACAACGTCGTTCGTGGCGGCGCAGTAGGGAAGCATGTTGGCGACGAAGAGGAGACGCCCGCCCTCTCCGAAGCCGGCCGCGAACGGCTCGCGCAGCACGTCGATGACGCGCGTCACCTTCATGGTGGCGGCATCGACCGCGCTCACCTTGGCCGCGAAGCGGTTCATCACGTACACGGTCTTGCCGTCTGGCGAAACTACGGGCGCGCACGGAGAGTGCCCCACCTGTGCCGCCGCAACGAACGTGCCGTCCTCCTTGAACTTCTGCAGCTCGCCAGCCTGCACGCCGCACGTGACGTAAACGAAGCCGCCCTTGGCCGCG
This sequence comes from Kiritimatiellia bacterium, assembly GCA_017563185.1. GTDB lineage: Bacteria > Verrucomicrobiota > Kiritimatiellia > RFP12 > UBA1067 > RUG572. Next base: position 4,846 of record JAFXIL010000152.1, read on the forward strand.
ACGCCCGTGGGGTTCACGCGAACGCCCTTCACGGCGCGGCTCTCGAGGCTCCATCCACCGAGCATGCGCCCGTCAAGGCCCACCCTCGCCACCTTGGCACCGGTGGCGCACGTGGCGAACACGCTCTGGCCGTCAACCGCCGCCGCGAGGAACTCTGGCGACGCGTACGCGCTCGCGGGCGCCAGCTGCTCGACCGGACCTCCCCAGGCCGCTGCACAGCATGCTCCCGCCAAAATGGAGATGAAAAACCATCCACACGACTTATGCATCATGAACTCCTTTTTTCTGCAACAATCGATTTGAAAAAGATTGTCTATTATTATACCCTATTTCGTCGCTCAGGGCAAGAATGAACCCATAGAATGAACTTTACAGAGACTGTCCTCGAATATCCACAATCAGAAATTCTGCGACAAATAACGGCAGGGACGCACCCACGGCGCGTCCGCAAGACGGACGGTTCGGAAATCGTCCCCGCCATTGGCAAATACGCAACGACTGCTAACGGAAGAGAATGATCATTCCGCCAGGATTCGAGTTAACTAGTTTGAGCTTGCCGCCCTTCACCATGAGCGCGAAATCTTCGGAATAGTCGTTGCCCTTCTCGTCCGTAACGGCGAGGCCGATGCCCGCAACGGTCTCGGACGTGATGCCGAGAGCGTCCGATATCTCGTATTCCGAACGACCAGGCTTGCGGTTGAACGTCGCCTTGACGCTCTTGAGACCCGCGAGCGCGTTTGCGTCCGCGTTGTCGAACGTCACCGCGCCGTTCAGCTTCACGAGACTGGAGTTTCCTGCCACCTCCCAGCAGTTGTCCTCGCCGGTGAAGCGGAACGGACCCGACAGGGTGCCTGCGCCCTTCAGCGTGCCGTACACGGGGCACCATCCGCCCTCGCGCGGCGCGTTCACGAGAGTCGATCCAGCGGCGAGCTCAGTCACACCGCCAAGACCGGGCTTCTCGAACTTCTGCGCGTCGCCGGGAGTGTAGGCGATCGGCAGATAGCGCTCGTCGAACGCATGGTATGCGCCGCCGTTCACCTTGAACTTGAGTGCGCAGACGTTGCCGTCCGCATCAGTCAGGCCGCCGCCGGTGCCGCCGCTCGTGGTGGAGGAATTGTCGCCGATGCGGATGTCGAACTTGTGCCATCCGGCGCGCAGCGACATGCTTCCGCTCGCCGTGCCGCAGTTGGCAGTGACCTTGAAGAGACGGCGGCCGTCCACATCGAGCGAGATCTGGTCATCGAAGTTGCCCTGGAAGGTCCAGAAGCCCTCCTGCCCGGGTTCGACCTTGAAGTAGCCGTCGAAGCGCGTGCATGCGCCGCCGAGGGGCGCGTTCGTGCCCGAAGAGTACTTCACGTGCATGATCTGGAGCGAATTCGTCACGGTGTCCATGGCCACATACTTGCTCTCGTCGATCTTGTCGTAGATGCCTAGGTTGCTCGCGGGGTTGATGAACTTGCGCCACCTCACGCTCGTGCGCGCGCCGAGGTGCTGGCGCATGCGCATCGGCAGGGTGGTGGTGTCGAACGGACGGTAGGCGGAGTCGCCCGGCGCCTTGAACGTGTACGACTCCGTTCCGTTGTTTCTGGGGCCGATGGTCTGGTTCGCAGCGTCGCAGTAGATGGAGATCATGAACTTGTGCCAGCCTTCCGTGAGCGAGATGGTCTTTTCAGTCGTGGTGTTCTTGCCGGCCCTGTCGAGTTCGGTGTCGTCGATCTGCAGGCCATTGTGCACGACGCCGCTGTGGCTGAAGTACCATGTGCCCGCCTGCTCCGCGCTCACGTAGAACTCGCCGAAGTAGTTGAAGCCCGAACCGTTGCCGTACTTCACGTCGGAAAGCGCGGACGCCTTCCGGTTGAGGTACGTGAGCGACGTCGCGACGAACGGCGTGATGACCACATCTTCCAGGTATTTCGGCTGCATTACGTTCCATGCATTGCCGCTCCAGGTCCACGCGAGGAACTCCACCATGCTCTCGCCTGCGATGTCGAGCGTCGCGGTGGCGTTCTCCGCGAGCGAGAGGCCGCCCGCGAAGCCGGCCGCGTTGCGGAGGTCGGTCGCGCCGGTGGCGTCGATCGTCCACTTGCCGAGCGGAATGCCCTGGATGCCGGGGCGGTCAAGCGTGAAGGTGCCCGCGCCCGTAAGCGTCACGTCGCTCGCGCCCATGAGGCCCGTGCCCCACTTAACCGTCTTTCCGTTCAGGTCGAATGTCACCTTGCCGCCCTTCGCCGGGCTGCCGAATGTCGCCCTCATGCCGGCCTTGCCGATGTTGAAGTTGTCAGACGCGCGAAGCGTGCCGTTCTCCATGTTGAAGGCGGTGCGCTCAGGCGTGGTAAACGCCTCCTTTATGCCGTCCGAGCCGATTTCAAGAAGCCCGTCCCTGAAGGTGAGCGAGCCCGCGTAGTAGTCGGAACCGATCCAGTTGGCGTAGAGGCCCTTTACGGCGATGTGCGTGTCCGCGCCGGTGACTGTCCAGTCGCCGCGTCCGTTGCCGTTGCCGATCTCGAGGTTGTTGGCGGAGAACACCAAGTTGTTGGCTTGACCGTCGATGATCGGTCCACGGTCTTTCGCGGAGGAGCCAGGGCCCTGCATGAAGAACTTGCTGATCGTCCCGGAGCACGCCAGCCCGTCGATGGACGCCGAAATTGCCGGGTGGAAGAACACCGTGCCGGTATGTCCGCTCGCCGCTGTGATGGTCACCTTGTCCTTGCCGAACTTCGGCATTCCGTATCCGTCGTTGTTCGTGCCGAAAACGAACGATCCTCCGCCGGTGAGCGAAATGTCGAGCGCGTAGTCGCCCCAGTCGCTGCTGCCGGACGTGTAGGTCTGTCCGCCGGAGATGACGAGGCGGGAGTCTCCCTGCACCAGCGGCGGGTAGATGTACATGGCACGTCCGGTCCTGATCACGGGATTGCCCTCGTTCACCAGACTGCCGTAGATGTAGTGGTTGCCGTTCGCCACCGTGATCTCGCCTCTGTTCGTCACGGTCTCCATGTAGTACGTGGTGTGGCCGCCGCCCATCGTGAGCGTGGCCCCCTCGGAGACCGTCAGAGGCGTCCTGATGTAGCCTGTGCCGCTGTCGTTTCCGATGTAGGCCCTGTCGCCGACGGCCACCATGCCGCCGACGTTCCACGCGCCAGTCGCGGCCCACATCGAGAATGCGCCGTGCAGCTCGATGCCGTTGGGTATGTTCAGCGTGAAGCTGCCGCCCTCAGGGCAGTAGCAGCCCTCTTCGGCAATCACCATCTTGCCAACGGAGATCGGGCCGTGCACGTTGAGTCCGCGCGTGCGGTTGGCCGCGCTGTTCTTGATTGTCAGCGTGGCGTCGGCCGGCCCCGTGATCGAGTTCTTCGAGTTGCCGCGGATGTCGATGCGGCTCACGCCGCCGATCGTGGCGTCGCCGGTCATTATCACCTCGTTGATCGGCGAGCCCCAGTATTCGTTCTGCGCGGTCGTCGTGAGCGCGCCAGAACCATCGGGGCCTTCGCCCTCGATCACGAACGTCTTGCCGCTCGTGATGTTGGCGCGTGTGCGGTTGTTTCCGCTCGCCGTCTCAATGTGGTTGAAGTCGAACTGGCCGCCGTTCTTTACGGTGATCGTTCCGTTGACCCTGCCTGCCGCGCCCTGCGCCGCGCTGTCGCCGAGCTTAACGGTGCCGCCGCGGATCTCGATGTCGGGAGTTTCGGAAAGAACGGCCGCCTCGAGAGTGAGCGTGCCGGATCCGCTCTTCACGAGCTTGGAGGAGTTTATCGCGCCCGTGCCGGCGAGTGTGTAGTCTGCCGAAGCGTCAACCATGACGTCGCGCGCAGAGACCACTTCGGGGAGCTGCACGGTCGCCACTTTCGTCGCCTCGTTTCCGTCGAAGAGCGCGGTCCACGCCGGATTGAACGCCACTGCCGGGCCCTCGCCGTTCTTCTGCCACGCGATGGACGTCCACACGTCGCCCGCGGCCTGCGGACGCCACACGCCCGCGTTCAGCTCCAGCGGGTCGCTCGCGCCCGTCGCCCCGCTCACGTTCGCGCTGTTCACGCTCGTGAAGCGGAAGTACCACGTCTCTCCCGCAGTCAGGCCCGTGGCGGTTGCCGTCACCTCTCCAGGCTCCGTAACCTCGCCAACGGCCGCAGAGCCCGCCACCGTCGCGAACGTCGGATCGGTGGACCATTCGAGCGTGAGCGTGGCCGAGGTCGCGCCCTCGCCGAAGTTCACCACCTCGCCCGTCACCGTGGCGTTGTTCCCGTCGGCGGAGATGCCGTCGATCAGCACGAACGCCGCGTCCGCAGCTGCGTCCGCCGCAGTCCATATCTCGATCCTGGCCACCTCGTACGCGAGCGACGTGTTTCTCTCGCGCGTGTTCGCGTCGCCCATCCACGTCTGGTCGATGGCCTTGCCGTTGTGCGAGAAGTTGCCGATGCCGATCTCGTAGCAGTCCGTGCTGGTCCAGCGGTTGAAGGCGAACATCACCTGTGCGGGATTCGCCTCGCCGGGCGTGAAGCGGTGCACCTGCATAGAGCCGTAGCCAGTCATGTTGTTGGAGCGTATGTCGTTCCAGTCGCACCTGAACGTGTTGGCGGGGGCATCGGAAAGTCCGCTCGCGTCGACATTGTACTGGCCCGGCCAGAACTCGACCCATCCGCGCACGCCGCTCTCGGTCGCGGAGGTCGCTTCGATTCCGGGCATGTTGGTCTTCACGCGCAGGCGGTTGACAACGCACTGGTTGATCGTCGTGAGCGGGATGCCCACATCGTCGAGCGTGCGGCTGCCGAAGGCGTCCATCGACACCCAAATCCAGCGGGTGAGGTCATGGTAGTCGTCAAGAGCCGTGTCCTTGCGCCTGAGTTCTATGTAGTAGCCGACGCGCGTGAGGTTGATGGTCGGCGCGGCGGGGTCCACGAACGCGTACGGCACTTCTGCAGTCGAGGCGAGCGTGGTGCCGCCGTTCGCCGCGATGTCGAAGACGCGGGCGCGCGTCATGCCCGCGAGGTACTCGGCGGGAACGTTGTTCTCGATGCCGCTCGTGGTGGGAACGTCAGTGTCGGCGGCGCCGGGCTGGAAGCCGGAATCGTCCGCAAGAGCCGCCTCGATCGCAGCGCAGTAGGTGGCTGCCATCTTGTCCTCGCCCGGCCAGTCGGGATGGAGATTGTTGTTCGCGTAGAAGCTGCCGGTGATGTAGTTTCCGTCTGCGTCGTAGCGGTAGCACGGCGTGTAGAGGTCGGCGAAGTAGGCGCGCTTAGCCGGGAACATTCCGCCCTTGATCGCGTTCTTCATCGCCGTGTTGAAGGCGACCACCTTCGCATCCTTCGCCGCGTCGTACGCGATGTCCACAACCGCGCCTGCGATGAACTTCGCGTGCGGCTTCTGGCGCAGCGTCTTCCACACGAGGTTGGTCCACACGGGGAAGAGCTCCTCCGCGGTGGAGCCGTTGGAGTTGATGTCGTTCGTGCATATCTTCGCGAGCACGAAGTCGACGTCGCCCGCGCAGTCCAGCATTGCCTCGATGGCGTCGATCGTGCCGCCGCCGCCCTTCGTGACGAGCCGCTGCCCGCTTATGCCGGAGTGCCACACCCACTCCTCGGGCATGACCGCGCCGCAGATGTCGTTGCTCTCAACCTTCCAGTGACCCTTGGCGACAGGCGCGTAGCCCGCCGCTGCAAGGCGCTTCATCAGGAACACGCGCCAGTTGCCGTAGGTGGAGTCGCTTCCCTGCGTGATGGAGTCGCCGGTGCAGAGCACGTTCACTCGCTTCGTCGGGGCGGCGTAGTCGAGGTCGAGCCAGAGGCGGCCGCCATGCTCGAGGTTCTCGGCCCACACCTTCACGTCAGCGCCGTCCGCGCTTGCGGTGTCGAAGAGCGCGTTGAGCGAGGCGGCGTCCATGTCGAGGCTGCCGTTGTCCCACGTCATCAGGAGGAAGCGCCCCTTCGTCGCGGAAGCGTAGTTCGGCGTGAGCGCGATCTTCGCGCCCGATGCGAAGATCGGCGGCGATACGAGGCGTATGGAGAACTTCACGGGATCGTACACGAGCTTGCCTGCCTGGCCCATGTCGAGCCCGGCGAAGTAGAAGCCGCCCACCTCAGGGAAGGTGGCCGTGCCGTCGACCATGAACGTGGTCGAAGAGAGGTTGACCGGATCCCAGCCAATGTACGCAAACGTCGGGTTCGCGTTCTCCGGAAGGAGGATGTTGGCGTTCGCGAGCGAAGTCGCCACGGTCTCGCCCTTCGCCCAGTTGCCGACGGTGGCGAACGTCGAGTCGGTCGCGCCCGTCCAGACGAATTTGGCCATGCTCTCGCGCGTGGGCGCCTCGGCGTACTTCACCCAGAAGTCAATGCGCACGAACGAGTACGCCGCGCCGGAGATGTTCGCCATGTCGGCGCTGCCGACCTTGTCCAGAAACGTCCAGTCGAGCGTCTTGTCGCCCTGGCCGAGGTTGCCGTAGTTGGCGAGCGTGCCCATGCCGATGGCGCAGGAGTCGGCGCCGCCCCAGCGGTTGTAGGCGAAGAGGATCTCCGCGGCCGGGAACGCGCCGGACTCCGAGAACTTGCGCATGATCTGGAAGCAGGCGAAGTTGCCTGACGTGCCGAACGTGTCGTTGAAGCCCAGCACATTGCCGCTCCAAGGCTCGCCGACCACGTCTCCGGCCCTGTCCGTTCCGGAGTAGTTGAGGCAGTTGAACTCGATGTAGCCGCTGACGCTGTCGTCGTTCGCGGGAACCTGCCGCACCCCGCCGAAGTTGCTCCACACATGGAGCTTCGTGACGGTCTGCTGCTTCTGCTGCGCCACCGTCACGGGAAGCGCCACGTCGGCCCAGGTGGAGCCAGGCGCATCCATGTCGATCCACATCGCCTGCAGCGCGCCCGTGTCTTTGCGCACGAGCTCGATGTAGTAGCCCGCCTTGACGATTCCCGTCTCCTGCATCGGCGGAGCGTATGCGTAGGGAATCGTGTAGAGGTTCTGAGCGTAGGCCGTCGTGTCCGTAGGCTCGATGGACCTCACGCGCGTGAAGCCCTCGAGGTACTCGGCGGGCACGTTGTTCTCGGCGCCGAGCGTCACTGTGGGACGCGTCCAGGTAGATGGATTGATCTTCCCGTCCGCCGTCGCGAGCGTCACGAGCTTCGCCTTGATCGCGGCGGCGACGGCGTCGCACTCCTCGGGCGTCTGCGCCGTTGTGATCGCCGACGCCACGTCGGCGCACTCGACGTCCGCCTCCGCTGCGCACCACGCCGCGATGTCCGCGTTGAGCTGCTGCGATCCGCCGGGAATCGTGCAGGCGATGACGGTGGTCATGGGAAGCGCCGCCTTGATGCGCGTGACGGCCGCCTTGTAGTTCGCGAGGATCGTCGCGTCCGCCACCCCGTCTGCCGCATCCCTGTCGCCGCACAGGAGCACCGTGAAGTCGGGCTCGTTCGCCGCGGCGCAGTACGTTTCGAGGCCTTCGAGCAGGCCTGCGCGCGTGGCGGAAGTCTTTAGCGCGAGGTCAACCGCGCCCGCATGGCGCTTCCACGCCTCGTTGCCCGCGCAGAGCTGGCTTGCGTTCGCCGTGCGCCAGCCCGTCATCTGCACGTTCCATCCCTCCTGCAGAAGCGCCTCGCCGAGCGATGCGCGGTAGCAGTAGCCGTTCGCGCCGTACACGAACGAGCCGCCCACGTTCCATATCTTGATCGGATTGTGCGCGGAGCTGGAGGAGGCGAGCGTGTGCATCACCACGCGGTTCGCCTCGAACGTCACGTAGCTGTCGTACGGGCAGCCAGTGATGACAACGCCGCCTCCGTTCGCACGGTTGATCGAGCCCGCCGCGAGAAGCGTCACGTCCGTGCCCACCGCAGGCGCGGAGGCGCCTGCGTAGAGCTCCGTCAGGTCGAACGTCACCACGGCCGCAATGTCGAGCGAACCCGTGAACGTGCCGAACGGCATCGGCTTCTCGTAAGTCGCCGCGCCGGCGATGCTGAGTTTGCTGTCTGCCGTGTGAAGAAGCGTGCCGCCTTCGTCTATCGTCATCTTGGTGACCTTGAACGGAGCGCTCGTGCAGAGGCGCATGTCGAGCGTGCCGCCGGCGTGGATCGTCACGGGAACCGCGGCGGCGGAGATCGCTATCTCGGGCTTGGGGGTGGAGGCGGTGGAGTCCATCACCACCGTGCCGCCGAATATCTCAACGCCGGAGTTCATCTGCTGGTCGGTGTGGTTGTTTTTGATGTAGAACGTGCCCGCGCCGTACTTGAGAAGCTTCGCGCTCGTGCCGTTGACGGCGATGGGCGGATGGATCGTCACGTCCGTCGTCTCGTTGGAGACGACGACCTCGTTGGCGACGTATATCCACTTGACATAGCTTGGAACAAGAGCACCGTCAAGCAGCGTCAGTTCCTTAATGTATGTCCTGTTCTCCTGCTCTTCGATCTGGCCGCCGTTCAGCGCGGTGATGGACTTGAACGTGACCTTCTTCGAACCATCGTTCGGAATGCGGTACGAGGCTCCCGTGCCGTCTACGATCACGTCCACATTGGGAAGGCTCATCTCCTTGTCTTTCTTGTATGGATAGAGGATGCCCTGCTTCAGGTAGATCGTTCCGGGCGACGAGCTGTTTGCCGATGCAAGCCAAAAACCCTTGTTGGAAGGGATGTCGATCGTGAGCGTGTAGCCGTTCAAGTCGAAGCACGTCGGCGTGTTGTAGCTGCTGTTGATCTGGCCGAAGTTGGCCGTGCCGCCAACCGTGGCGTTCGCCGAAAGCCTAAGCCCCTTCATCTGCGCCGAGCCTGCCGTCACGTCAGCGCCCGTATTGCGCAGGGCACCTTTGCCGTCCGGGCCCGTTCCGGCGATGTCGTAGATCGGCACGTTTCCGTTGCCGCTTCCGTTCATGTCGAACGCGGCGCCGTCCAGCACCTTCACCGTAATGCCGTTCGCGATGACCGACTGCGCCCCGTACTTCATGATGCCCGCTTCGACCGTGACGCCGCTGAGATCCGGCATCGGGCTTGCGATGACGAGCGTGCCAGGACCGTCCTTGACAAGCCCCCCGGAGAAAACGAGCTTGTCAGACGAGGCCAAGGTGAGCGTCTTGCTTTCCGCAACGCTCAGCCGGACGCTTCCCGTTCCGTCGAAGATGACGCCCTTGGAGGAGAACGCAACGTAGTCGGCGATGTGCAGCTCGTATCCGTTGAGATTGACGGTCGCGCCCGCGAGGAGGCGGCCCTCGATGGCTGACCAATCGGTGTCTGTGCCGAGCGTGATTCGCTCAAGCGTCGCCGCAGGCGTGGCGGGTTCGGTCATCGCGACCACCCAGCCCTGGCGCGCGGCGGCCGCGCCCTTGGTGAAGTCCGTGCCAGACGGGTTCTCGAACACCGTGCCGCTCACGCGGTCGAAGAGGGCGCCCTTCCCTGCCGCGGTCTGCACCGGCACGAGGTCGCGCACCACCATTCCGCCGTCCGTCACGGTCATGGAGTCGAAGCGGAACTTCGCGGGATACCCGCAGCCGTACGACGCGAACACGCAGAGTTCGGAGTAGGGATACGACTGCAGGTTCTCGGTTATGACGGACGTTGCCGCTCCGTTGTCGAGCACGCATTTGCCGTTCGCCATGATGCGGCATCTGTAGTCGGTGTTCGCAGCAGGCACGATGCCGTCGAAGATCTTGCCGGATCCGTGGAAGCGGAAGGAGTCGTACTGCATGTTGAAGAGGTAGCAGTTGCCGGTCCATCCCTGCCCGAAGAACGTCTTCTGGTGCTCGTAGGTCACGTCGCCGCAGCGGAAGTCTACGGCCGTCTCAGCGCCAGGCACGTAGTCCAGGCGCACCGTCTGCGCGCCGGTGGAGGTGATGGAGGCGATTTCCGAGGCGTAGGGAAGATCGTCCGTCTTCACGAGGAAGAAGCGGTAGAACACGCCGTCCGTCTTGAGAGCGGCGGGAAGCGTGTACTCGTACGTCGTCGCGTCGGCGGCGATCGTGGCGATCTCCTCGAAGTTGTCCCAGGCGTTCTTGCGGCTCCCGCAGTCCGCAGCGCCGTAGCCGACGTAGAGCTTGTAGGCGGCGCCGTCTGGGTTGGAGAAGGCGAGCGAAACGGCATCTGCCGTTGCAGAGGCGATGGAGACGGCGCGGCGGAAGCGGACCGCGGGCGTCGTGCCGGTGACGCGTCCGAAGCGGTCCGCCGGACGCTCCTCGCCGGCGACGAACGGCGTCGTCATCTGGTTTTTGTAGAAGACGTTGTTCACCTGGTCGTAGAGGCCGATGTCGCCATCCGCGTTGACCGCGGGTATGAAGTCGCGCACCTTCGTGACGCCCGAGCCGATCTTCATGCTGTAGAACGTCCAGGAGCCGCGATGGTTGCCGCCCGTGTCTCCGAAGATTCCGAACACGTTGCCAGACACTGACCGGTTGACCGACTTGCGCGTCTCCGAGCCGCCGCCCGTGATCGTGAGCATGCTTGCAGGGTCGATCACAAGCCGGTAGTCAGTGTTCGCCTGCGGCGTGCTGACCGTCTGGGGAGAGGCGCCGTAGAACCTGAACTTGGTGCCGCTGTCGTTCTGCAGGATGAACAGATACTGGTTGCCGCCCCAGCTCTGGCCGAAGAAGGTCGTGTCGTTGGGCAGGGAGGCGCCGGTTCTGAAGCGGAAGTCCATGCTCCAGTTGTTCGCCGCGGCAGTGCCGGTGTTGATCCACTGCGCGCCGGTGGAGGTGATGGACGTGAGCTCCTTCGCCATGTCGACGCCGAACTTCTGCACGAGGAAGAAGCGCATGGGGCGTCCGTCGCGAAGAGCGGACGGAACTTCGTACGTGTAGGAGGTCTGGCCGAAGGCGATGTCGGCGACCTTCTCGAACGAGTCCCATGCGTACTTGTCCTCGCCGCCGTCAGTCGTGCCGTGCGCGATGTACAGCTCCTGTTCGAGGTTGTCGTTTATCGCGAGCGTGACGGACGTCTCCGTCTGCTCCGCCACGCACACCGTGCCGGCATGCGCTCCAAACGCAACACCCAAACCCGCAGCAATGGCGATTGCGGCCTTCACTCCTGTTTTCATGCTCATTCTCCTCATTTTAAAATGAATCGTGGAAAAAAAGAAGGCGTAGCCCAGATGCCAACCATCTGGGGCGACTATATGATAGCATAAGTTACGCCCCTTCTGCAAGCATGAGGAATTTGCAAATTTCAATGCACCTTGTCGAAGGTCTCGACCACTATGGCGGGCGGCGTGCCCTTGTAGGCCGCAAGATCTTCGAGCGTGGTCTCGCCGGAGAGCACGCACACAAAGTCGACGCCCGCATTGTCGGCGATGGCCTTGTCGGTGTAGAGCCTGTCGCCAACGACGGCTATCTCCTCCGGGGCGAATTCTGCGAGCACGGGCGCGAGCAGAGTGGGGCTGGGCTTTCCGAAGACGTGGCTGGGCTTCATGCCGTTGGTGATCTCGAGAAACTTCATCATCCCGCCGATGTCCGGTATCGGGCCGCGCTCGCTTGGGCAGCAGTTGTCGGGATGCGTGGCCACGAAGTCCACGGGCGTCTGGTTCCTCGTGCGTACGGGGCACATCGGGCTCGGCGGGCAGTTGCGCATGTTCCAGAGCGACGTCGCGTCCGCGAGCTTCGCGTACGTGAGCTCCTTGTCGTACGTGAGGGCGATGAGCTCGTTGCGCTCGGGATCGTAGTCGAGCGACACTCCGGCGTCCTCCAGCCGCGCCGCCATGTGAGCCTTCACCTTCTCGCTTGCGATGAGATACACCGACTTGTACCCCTTCTCGCGTATGTACGCCTCGAGCGTGATGAGCGGCGTGAGTATCTGCTCTGGCGTCACGGGAATCGCCGCGCCCGCGATCTTCTTCATGTACTCCTCAGGACACTTCGAGGTGTTGTTCGTGAGGTAGAAGTACCTGAACCTTCCGCTATTCGTGCTGTCGATGACGAACTTCACCGCGCTCTCGATGGGGTTCGGGCCCATGAAGAGCGTGCCGTCGAGGTCGCACACAAACGCCTTCTTCTTCGTCAGATCAAACTTGCTCATCGGCTTCTTGTCCTTTTCGATGCTAGGGAACACGCACATTATACCAAAAAAAACGCGTTCCGGCACCGCGCCGTTTGACACGGCGCGGCAATGCTAGTATAATATCCGCGTCTATTTTACACAAGGAGGAAACATTAACTGCACATCATGCGCACGGCGCGACTTCATCTACGGAATCCTGGCGGCCGCCGCCACTGGCGGAGCCGCGGCACGAGGAGAGCTGGCCGACTTCATCGCCGCCCTTCCCGCGCCCACCCCATCCGGCGCCATCCCCGACAAGTCAGGCGCCGTCAAGGTGCGCCTCGTGTTCTCGATCTGGGACGACGTGCAGGTCAGGAAAACATGGCCCAACGCGGGCTTCGACTTCCGTCCCGTGATGAAGAACATCGTCGACGCGCTCAACGCCGGCGTTCCCGGCGTCAAGTTCGTCCCCGGCATGGCGTTCGACGCCAAGGGCTCCGCAAAGATCCTCGAGGAGGACGCCAAAGCCGGCGACGTCAAGGGCTATCTCGTCATCCAGATGAACTCCTGGCCAAACGCCCTCGCCGGCGTCGTCAAGGCCAACAAGCCCACCCTCTTCTGCTCCTTCCCCTACTCCGGCATCGGCGGATGGGACGTGCAGAACGCCGCAATGCTGCGCCGCGGGCAGAAGAACTACGCCTTCATGAGCTCCCTCGACTTCCGCGACACCATCGGCGCCGCCCGCGCGTTCGAGACGCTCAAGAACGGCACCGGAGAGGACTTCGTAAAGGCCGCCACAGAATACCGCCTCGCCCATACGCCGGCGGAAACAGGCATAAAGCCGTGCGAGGGACCGCTTGAATGCCTCTCTCCCGAAGAGACGCTCGCCGCCGTGAAAGGCAAGAAGATACTCTCAGTCGAAAACTACGACAAGAAGTCAAAGGACAAGATCCTCAAGGATTTCGGCATCGTCGTGGAGGACGTGAAGTTCGACGAGCTCAACGCCGCCTGGGAGAAGGTGCCGGAGACGCTTGCGAAGGCCAAGGTCGAAGAGTGGAAGCGCACGGCCCGCAAGATCGCCGGCGTCTCCGACGAGACTCTCCTCGGCTGCGCCAGGCAGTTCTACGGCATGAAGGAGGTTCTGAAGGCGCACGGCGCAGTGGCCATCTCCGTCAACTGCCTCGGCGGCTGCTACACCGGCAAGCTCCACGCCTACCCCTGCCTCGGCTTCATGGAGCTTCAGGACCTCGGCCTCTTCGGCACCTGCGAGAACGACATCCGCTCCACCGTGGCCATGGTCGTGTTCAACGCGATGACGAAGGGGCGCATGGGCTACATCTCCGACCCGGCGATCGACTCGTCGCGGCGCGCCATGATATTCGCGCACTGCGTTGCAACGCGCAAGTTCCTCGGCGTGGACGGCGCGACCGCGCCCTACGAAATCGAGACGCACTCGGAAGACCGCCAGGGCGCTTCCGTGCGCTCGATCGCGCCGCTGAACTATCCAGTCACCACCGTGCAGTTCCACTTCTTCGGAGACGGCGGCAAGGGCTGCCTGCTCGTGCAGACCGGCCGCACCTTCTCGAACGACCCCGACGACCGCGCCTGCCGCACGAAGATGGTGGTGGAGGTCACCGGCGACTTCGAGAAGTCGTACCGCCTCTGGGACCTCTGGGGCTGGCACCGCGTCACGTTCCTCGGCGACTTCAAGAAGGACGTCGAGGCGCTCGCGAAGAAGATCGGCTACCGCGTCATCTACGAGTCGTAGCGAGCGGCATGCGCATCGGCCACGCCGCCTCGCTCACGGCAGAGGTTCAACGACGAGCGTGAGGTTCTCCTGCGCAACCACCTTCACGGGGGCGCCGGGCGCAATTGCGACGGCGGACGAAGCAGACCACTCGGCGTCTCCGAGCATGATGCGCCCCGGCACTTCCGGGCGGATGGCCTCAACCACCTTGCCTACGCGCCCAACGTATTCGCTCGCGATCTTCTGCGTCTCGGCCGTGTCGCCCAGAAACACGTTCTTAACCCACTTGCGAAGGACAATGAGATAGAAGACCGAGAAGATCGAAAACAGCGCAAGCTGCCACGAGAGCGAAAGGCCCGGCACGAGCCATTTCGTGCCGGCGACCGTGGCAGCTCCAAGGCCGAAGAAGAAGATGACGAACCCTGGGCTCGCGAGCTCGGCGAGCATAAGGAACGCGCCCACGTAGAGCCATATCCATGCTGCGGTTGTGAAGTCCATGGCCGTCTCCTTTCCGTCTTGACTATGCAATCACGGCAAGCGTGTCGCCCTTCGCGACTGGCGAGCCGTGCTTGGCGACGAACGTGATGGTGCCCGTGGCGGTGGCCTTGATCGGGTTGAAGAGCTTCATCGCCTCGACGATGCAGCAGGCGTCGCCCGCCTTCACCGCCGCGCCGTCCTTGGCGAGCTCGGGCTTGCCGGGACTCGCGCTGCGGTAGAACGTGCCGTTCAGCGGCGCCTTCACGGGCGTGCCCGCAGGCTCTTTGACCTGGGAAGCGACATCCTTGTCGCTTCTTCCTGCCTGAAGCGGCGAGAGCGCCGCTTCCCCGACTCTTCCGCTTGGCGCCGCTACACCTAGCTTCACTGCGGAAAGATCCGCCTTCGTGCCGCCGCATGCAGCCATGAGCGCCGCGAAGGCGCGGCCGATCTCGGCGAACTTGGCGGTTTCAGGATCGACTGCGGCGTGAGGGCACGCCTCCTTTCCGGCAGCGCCATTCTGCATCTCCAGGTCTGCGGGGATGGGATCCTTCGCGTCGTCGCTCTGGGCGCGCCACTTGAAGTATTCAAGCGCCACTTCGGGGAAGAGGCAGTAGCTGAGGATGTCCTCCTCGGCCTTGATGAGCTTCGGGGGAATGTCCTTCGCCGCGGCGGCAAGGCCGGGCTTCAGCAGGTCCGCCGGACGGCACGTGATGGGCTTGAGCTCGCCGATGAGCTTCTTCTGAAGCTTCTTGTCGATCGGCGCGGGCGTGCGGCCATAGTATCCTGCGGCGTAGTGCTTCGTCTCGTCGGTCACCATCGAGTAGCGTTTGCCGGAGAGCACATTCAGCACGGACTGCACCCCGACGATCTGCGAAGTGGGCGTGACGAGCGGCGGATAGCCCATGTCGGCGCGCGTCTTCGGCAGCTCCTCAAGTACTTCGGGAAGCCTGTCGAGCGCGTCCTGCGCAGCGAGCTGGCTGCGGAGGTTCGAGATCATGCCGCCTGGAATCGCATGCACCAGAACGCCGGCGTCCACGGGCTCCATCTTGGCGCTTGAAGCCGGCTGGCGCGTCTTCTTGAGCTCTGCAAAGTATGCGTTGATCTCGGCGAGCTTCTTCATGTCGAGGCCGGTGGAGAATCCCTCCGACTCCAGAATCGAGGCCATCGACTCGCACGGCGGCTGGCTGGAGAACGAGCTCATCGTGGAGATAGCGGTGTCCACGCAGCCCGCGCCCGCCTCCACTGCGGCCATGTACATCGCCGTGGCCATGCCGCTCGTCATGTGGGAGTGCACCTGAATGGGCATTTCGGGCAGTGCCTTCACGAGCGCGTCCACTAGCTCGCGCGCCGCGCCGGGAGTGAGGATGCCGGCCATGTCCTTGATGGCGAGAGAGTCTATGCCCATCGCCGCCTCCTGGCGGGCGAGCTTCACGTAGGCTGCGACGGTGTGCACGGGCGAGGTCGTGTAGCAGATCGTGCCCTGTGCGTGGCCGCCGTACTTCTTGACGGACGCGATGGCGGTCTCGAGGTTGCGCGGGTCGTTCAGCGCGTCGAAGACGCGGAAGATGTCCATGCCGTTCTCGCAGGCGAGCGCAACGAAACGCTCCACGATGTCGTCGGGATAGTGCTTGTAGCCGAGGATGTTCTGGCCGCGCAGCAGCATCTGGAGAGGAGTCTTCCTGCAGACTGCCTTGATCTGGCGCAGACGCTCCCAGGGGTTCTCGCGCAGAAAGCGCATGCACACGTCGAACGTGGCGCCGCCCCAGCATTCAAGCGAGTAGTAGCCGGCGTCGTCGATCGCCGAGGCGATCTTGAGAATGTCGTCAGTGCGCATGCGCGTGGCCCATAGGGACTGGTGGGCGTCGCGCAGCGTGGTGTCGGTAATGCGTACTTTCCTCAACGTGTCTTTTTTCATGGCAGATATTGTACCATTTTTCCGCGCTTTTGTGGCGAGTGAAAATGGACAAATTGGCGAAAGTGCCTAGTGCGTGGTCATCGCATGAACACGGGAGGCCACTCCGCTACTCGTAGCGGAGGCAGTCGATGGGATTGAGGCGGCTGGCGCGCCAGGCGGGATAGAAGCCGAAGAACATACCAACAAACGCCGAGAAGAGGAACGCCACCATAGTGGAGCCGGTCTCCACGAGGATCGGCCAGCCAAGCATCTCACCGAGAGTCCTTGCGCCGACCAGGCCAAGGGCCACGCCGATTCCGCCGCCCACGGTTGAAAGCAGCACCGACTCCAGGATGAACTGGGCGAGGATGTTTGCCGGCGTCGCGCCTATAGCCATGCGAAGGCCGATCTCGCGTATGCGCTCCGTCACGGAGACGAGCATGATGTTCATGATGCCGATTCCGCCCACTAGAAGCGAAATCGCCGCCACGGCCGCGAGAAGCACGGTCATGGTGTTCGAGACGCCGCTCATCGTGGAGGTGATCTCGGCCATGTCGATGATGCGGAAGTCGTCGTCGGAATCGTCGCTGAGTCGGTGGCGCTGGCGAAGGAGCGCGCCTATCTCGCGCTTCGCCTCCTCGATCTGGTCCATCGAGTAGAGCGAGAGCTTCAGCTGGCGCACGTTGTCGGGGAACTTCGAGGCCTGCAGCACGCGGCGCACAGTGGTGTACGGGGCCAGCACGGCGTCGTCCTGGTCCTGCCCCATGCCGCCCACGCCCTTGGCCTCCAGAAGGCCCTTCACCCTGAATGGCATGTTGCCGATTCGTATGTTGCGGCCAACGGGATCCTCGTTCGGGAAGATGTTCGCCGCAACGGTCTTGCCGAGCACGCACACGCGGGCGCACTGGCGTTCTTCCTGGTCGGTGAAGAAGTCGCCCGACTCCACGCGCCAGTTTCGGATCGTGAGAAACTCGGTGGAGCAGCCGTAGATTGTGGTGTTCCAGTTCTTGTCCTGGAACACTATCTGCATCTGCGTGCGCACTTCGGGACTTTCGGCCTTCACTATGTGGGCGAGCTCGCGGCGGATGGCTATTCCGTCGGAGGCGGTGAGGCTCTGCCCCTCGCCGGCGCCGCCATGCACGCCTGCCGCGGCATGGCGCTGCTCGCTGAAGATCATCACCACGTTGTCGCCCATCTTCGCGATCTGCGCCACCATGTTCTGGCTCGCGCCCTTGCCGATTGCGAGCACCACGATCACGGCCGCGATGCCGAAGATGATGCCGAGCATCGTGAGGGCGCTGCGCGTCTTGTTGCGCCAGATCGCGCGCATGGCGACGCGGAGGATCATGAACACGTTCACGCGGCGCCTCCTTCGGCAGGGGCGGACGGCGCGGCGGGCGCGCGGTCGTCGCGGATGAGGTGGCCGTCGCGCATCAGAAGATGGCGCTTCGCGTAGGCGGCGATGTCGTCCTCGTGCGTCACCATGACGATCGTGATGCCCTCGTTGGAGAGCTCGGTGAAGAGGTTCATGATCTCGACGGAGCTCTTCGTGTCGAGGTTGCCGGTGGGCTCGTCGGCGAACAGGACGGGCGGCTCGTTCATGAGAGCGCGAGCGATCGCGACGCGCTGCTGCTGGCCGCCCGAGAGCTGAGCGGGGGTGTGCGTGCCGCGTCCGCCCAGGCCCACCCGCTTGAGAAGCTCAAGTGCGCGGCGACGGCGTGCGGCACGGCCGAGGCGGCCCATGTAGAAGTCGGGCAGCTCCACGTTCTCGATTGCGCTCGTGCGCGCGAGGAGGTTGAAGTTCTGGAACACGAAGCCGAGCTTGCGGTTGCGGATGTGCGCGAGCTCGGCGCGCGTGCGGCGCGCCACCTCGATGCCGTCAAGAAGATAGCTGCCGCTAGTTGGAGTGTCGAGGCAGCCCAGGATGTTGAGCATCGTGGACTTGCCGCTTCCGGAAGCGCCCATGATCGCCACGAACTCGCCCTGGTCGATTGTGAGCGACACGCCGTCAAGGGCGGCCACCGGCTCCTCGCCCAGCGCATAGATCTTGCGCAGGTCGCGGATCTCGATGAGATGGGCGCTCTCCTGTTGCTTCACGGCGGCGGCGCGGGGGCTAGCCCTGCTTCTGCTCGTGCATGAGCTTGTTGATCTTGAGCATGCGCTCGTTGAGGTCGCCGAATGTGACGTCGGTGGAGTACACGTCCTTGTAGTAGTTGTACGCCTTCTCGTAGTCCTTCGCTTCCTCGGCGCAGAGGCCAAGCTGATAGACCACCTTCTTCTTGAGGTCGTCCATCATGGGCAGCTGGTCGCGCGCGGTCTCGAGCTGCATCACAGCCATGTCGCGCTGGCCCTTCTTGAGGAAGCACATCGCGAGGTAGTATAGGGACTGCAGGCGGTCCTTGGGCGACTTCTGCGCGAGCTGCAGATGCTGAATGGCCTCGTCGTAGAACGAAGGCTCCTGGTCGCCGTAGATGTAGTACTGGTAGCCGAGCTCGAAGCGCAGATGGAGGTCGTTCGGGTAGCGCTCCACGCGCGTCGCGAGGTCGTCGAACACAAACTGGTTCTTCTCGACCTCGAGGTTGTCGGCCTCCTCGGTGCGGCCCTCCTTGCGCAGCTGCTCGATCTGGTACTCGTAACTTGCGGCCGTCACGGTGGAGAGCATGCGGTCGAGCTCGGGGTCGGCCGAGCTGACGGTCTGCGCGCGCTGAAGGATGCCCACGGCCTCGGGGAAGCGCTTGTTCTGCATGTAGATTCGGGCGAGCGCGCGGTAGAAGTTGAGGTTGTTGGGCTCCTTCTCGATCTGCGCGAGCTTCTCGGCGATGAGCGCGTCGGCGTCCGCGCCGACTACGACTGCCTTGTTCGCCTGGTCGAGCTTCTTCGCCTGCTCCTGGTTGGCGAGGATCGCCTGGAAGCCGCCCTGCTTGCCCACCGTGGCGCTCCAGCCGCTGTTCATGGTGCTCTGCGCCTCGGCGTTCTTCAGAAGCTGGATGATGCGCTGGTCACCCGGCTTGAGCTGCGACAGCTTCACGTACGCGTCGCGCGCCTTGTCGTAGCGCTTGGCGATCATGTAGTACTGGGCGATGCGCTCAAGAAGCACCACGTCGCCCTGGTTGCACGAGTAGGCGGCCTCGACGGAGATCGCGGCGGCCTCGGGCATGCCTGCTGCCTCGGCGGCCTTCACGGCGGCGTCGATGTTGTCGGGGTCGAGCGGATTGACGGCCAGCAGCTTCTCCGCCTCGGCCATCGCCTCGGCGCCCTGGCCCTTCTTCGCGAGGGAGAGTATCTTGGCGCGCTTGCCCATGTTGGCAAGGCTCTGCAGCTTGAGGGAGAAGCTGGACGACGGGTTCTGGCGGAACTTGGCAATCTGGGCCGTACGCAGCAGACGGCGTGTCTCCAGCGAGCCCGGCGCGCACTCTATGGCCTGCGAAAGCATCTCCACGGCAAGCTCGTAACGGCCTGCCTCAAGCGCCTGACGGCCCCTGTTTGTAAGATTCTGCGCCTTTTGGGCGGTTGTGTCATTAGCCATTTCGTTTTCCTCAATCAGTCCATTGGCTTACGTTTAAAACCGACAAGTTGTTATTATAGCATTACACGGCGTTTCGCGCAACTAGTGATTAAATCAATTTCAAATCAAACCCCGAAACCTAAACCACGAAACCTTCACTTTCGGGATGTGATCTCGGCAAGCACTCGCTTGAGGTCCTGCACGCGGTCCTTTGCCGCCACGAGCACATGGTCGGCCGTGGACACCACAACGATGCCACGCACGCCGAGGGCGGCGATTGCCGGACCCTCCGCCACGGCCACGGAATCCTCGCAGTCGAGCAGAGTCACCGGGCCTCTCACCACGTTTCGTCTCGCGTCTGTGCGCAGGTGCTTGTCCACCGCAGCCCACGTGCCAACGTCGTCCCATCCGAAGTCTCCGCGCGACACCAGAATGCGCGGGAACTTCTCCATCACCGCGTAGTCGAACGATATCCTCGGCAGGTCCGGATAAACCTTCGCCATCACGGGCCCCGGCGCCTGCGCGGCGGCAATGGCCGCCTCGAGGGACGCCAGCTCAGGCGCCGCCGCGGCGAGCGCGCCCTTCATCGTGCGCACCTTCCACACGAACATTCCCGCGTTCCACACGTACTTCCCGGAGGCGAGGTATCTTTTCGCCGTTTTCTCGCACGGCTTCTCCACGAACTTAGCCGCGCGGAAGAACACGGTGCGCGTGCCGAGCGGCTCCGCGCGCCCCACGCGGATGTACCCGAATCCGGTGGCCGGTTCGTTCGGCGTAACGCCCATCGTCACGATGCAGTCGGTCTTGGCCGCCGCGTCGCGCGCGTCGCGCAGCACTCTGCGGAACGCCTTCACGTCGCCCATCAGGTGGTCGGCCGTGAGAATCGCCGCCACGGCATCCTCCCCGCCGCGCGCCTCCACCACGCCGCACGCCGTGGCCACGGCGGCCGCAGTGTCGCGTCGGCATGGCTCGGCCACGATGTTCTCCTCCGGCAGCTCCGGCAGCGCCTCGCGAGTGGCCGACACAAGCGTCTCGGCCGTGACCACGATCACGCGCTCCATCGGCACCACGCCGGCCAGTCGGTCCACCGCCTGGCGGATGAGTGACTTTCCTCCGAACACGGTGAGGAACTGCTTGGGCCTGTCGGGCGTGGAGAGCGGCCAGAACCGCTCGCCGTTGCCGCCCGAAAGAATCACTGCATGGAAAGGATGCGTCATGGAGTCAGCCTTGAATGGCCTACGAATTGCGGCGGCGCTCGGCAAGCGCTTCGACGATGGCCACGCCCGCGCTTGTGCCGATGCGCGTGGCGCCTGCACGGATCATGTCGAACGCCGCATCGAGAGTGCGGATTCCGCCTGCAGCCTTGACGCCCATCGCCGGCCCCACCGTGCGGCGCATGAGGGCGACGTCCGCAGCGGTGGCGCCGCCAGTTCCGAATCCGGTGGACGTCTTGACGAAGTCCACGCCGGCCTTCACCGCAAGCTCGCATGTGCGCACCTTCTGCTCGTCCGTGAGATAGCACGTCTCGAGAATCACCTTAGAGATCACGCCATGCTCGCGGCATGTCTTCGCAAGGTCCTCCAGCTCGGCGAGAACGAGCGCCTCGTTGCCGCTCTGAAGCGCGCGGACGTTCTGCACCATGTCCACCTCCCCAGCGCCTCTCTCAATGGCGTCCCTGATCTCGAACGCCTTGGCTGCGGACGTCATCTGCCCGAGCGGGAATCCCACCGCCGCTCCCACGCGCGTCTTGGAGCCCCTCAGCAGCTCTGCGCACCGTTCGACTTCGGCCGGGTTCACCGCCACCATCGCGAAGCCGTACTCGCGCGCCTCGGCGCACAGCTTCTCTATCGGCTCGGGCCCGCCGTACGCCTTGAGGAAGGTGTGATCTATCATTCCCGCAAGCTCCTGCGGCGTAATCGTGTCAACGTCTATCATCAATTAATCTCCTTTCACCATCGTTTGATGTGTCTGGCGCCTGGACACTCCAGACCTAAAACCAGAAACCAGAAACTAGAAACTCATCATCACCTTGAGCGCCTCTCCGGCCTTCACCGCGGCAAGCGCCTTGTCGAGCTCGGAGAGCTTGAAGCGGTGCGTGACGAACTCGTCTGCGGAAAGTCGTCCCTCGCGGATCCACTTGCAGAGCGGCTCCATCGCCATGCGTTCGCGCCAGCGCGTGGGCCACTGGTGGATCACGAGGTTGAAGTTGTAGGGGCCCTTCCCCTTCTCGACCAGGAGGGTGGGCTGCGAGACGACGCCGTACACGCCAACGGTTCCGCCGAGCTTGATCATCGGGATGGCAGAGTTGACGATCTTCTCGCTGCCGACGGCGTCGACGATCACGTCGAACGTTCCAGCGGGGAAATCGACCTCCTCAGGGGCGAACGCGGCGTCTGCGCCCATCTTGAGGGCGAGAGCGCGCTTGTTGGCGAGAGGATCGACGAGGCCCACCCACTTGACGCCCATGAGTTTCGTGAACTTGACGAAGCTCATGCCCACCGGCCCCGCCCCGTAGATGAGGATCTTGTCCTTGGGCTGTATTCCGAAGTCGCCAATGCCTCCATACACCTCGCGCCACGTGCAGAGGAGCGCCGCCGCCTCGGGGTCCTCCCCCTCCGGCACCGCGCGCTGGATCTCGTAGCTCTCGAACCAGCCATGCTCGGCGTCCGCCACGCCGTCGCGCACCATCGCGTCATGGTCGTTCACGAGCACGTATTCGCTGAAGCCGCCCCAGCCGGACGCCAAATCCGTACCCTCAAAGCTGAACACCATTCCGCCGATCACCCTGTCGCCGGGCTTGAACTGCGCCACCTTCTCGCCCACTTCCACGACGATTCCGGCGTTCTCGTGCCCAAGCACAAGCGGATACTGCTCCATGCCCGGGAAGTGTCCCTCCACGAGCTTTCGGTCGGTGGCGTTGCAAAGCGCCATTACCTCGGTCTTCACGAGCGCCTGGTACGGCCCCGGTTTCGGAGTCGGCACCTCGCGCACCTCCATCTCCCCCGGGCGGGAAATCACCATCGCCTTCATCTTTCATTCTCCTTTACTTTCGGCAAATCGCAAAACCATAAAAACCCCGCTGAAGCTCGCCTTCCGAAGAGGCGCCTGCGCGTAGCCTACACCTTCCGCGTCTGGACCGCCAGGTTCACCACGCTCTCCAGCGCTGGCTGCTTTGAAAGCTGAACGATCTTGAACGGAAGCTGCATTCCCAGCGGACGCAGAAAGCGCATCACGCGCCCTGAGCGCACATGCAGCTCGCCCGGCACGCGCCCAGCCGCGATGAAGGCGTTCAGCAGGCGCTGCGCATGCCCCTCCCAGAGTCGCAGCAGGCCGTTCTCCTTGCCGTCCACTGACATCCTCTCCCACACCATCTTCTCGCCCGTGTCGGCGTTCACCGCCGCCAGCAGATACAGAAAGCGCGGCTTCGGCGGCGGCGTGTGGTACGCGGGGATCATCACAAAGTCAAGCTCCCACGTCTCCTTGGGGTACATCGGCAGCGCCTTGGCCTTCTCGCAGTCGGCGCGCTGCAGCGACACGCTCTCCTTGTACTGCACCACCTCCTCCTGCGGCAGTGCGAGCGGGCCGTCTATCCAACGGTCTGGCAGCACCTCCTTGCGCGCGAACATCGCCTTTTTCTCGATGTACGCGAGCGGCAGGTCGGGCTTCTCCTCCATGCGCATGAGAAGACCGTAGCATTCGTAGAGGATCGGCGCGAAGAAGGCGCGCTGCTCGCTCGTGGGCGGCAACGGCACGAAACCGGGCTCGTAGCTGAACAGCTCCACGCTTCCGCTCTTTAGCCCCACCGCCTCGAAATGGGCAAGATCAAGCGGACTCATGCATACGCCGTAGTCGCGCACCTGGCGCGAAAGCACGTAGTCGCGGAAGGCAGGCAGGCCGGCGAAGAGCATCAGGCGCCCCACCACAGGGCCATTGCCCTTCTCGGGCACGACGGTGGCGATGTACGGCACGTCGCTCATCTGCGGCACCAGCGCCCAGTTGTGGCGGCTCGCCTTCTCCCACGGGTTGAGCCCCGCGATGGCGCGCGTTATGTCGTATGGATCGCTTCTGTCCATGACTCACGCCTCTGCAAGATATCGTTCCGCCTCAAGGGCCGCCATCGCGCCAGCGCCTGCCGCGACCACAGCCTGCTTGTAGAACGGGTCGGCGCAGTCGCCTGCGGCGAAAACGCCCTTCGCGCTCGTGCGCTGGCGGTCGACCACCACATAGCCGGCGTCGTCGAGATCAAGCTGCCCGGCGAGGAACTTCGTGGTGGGTTCGTGGCCGATCGCAACGAACACGCCCAAGACGGCGATCTCGCGCGTGGCGCCGGTGTTGACGTCCTTGAGGCGCAGCGCGGAGAGCTTGCGTCCATCGCCCAGAAACTCGTCCACAACCGAGTTCCACGCAACCTGCACGTTAGGCGTGGCGAGAACGCGCTCAGCCATCACCTTGGACGCGCGGAAGGCGTCGCGGCGGTGAACCACCGTGACCGAGCGGCAGAGGCGCGAGAGATAGAGCGCGTCGCCCATGGCGGTGTCGCCGCCTCCGATGACCGCCACGTCCATGCCGCGGTAGAACGAGCCGTCGCATGTGGCGCACGCGCTCACTCCGTGGCTGCGGTACTGGCGCTCGCCGGGAAGGCCGGTCCAGCGCGCCGCGGCGCCGGTGCACACCACCACGGCGCGCGCCTCGATGGTGCCGCTCATCATCGTCTCGAGCTTCTTCACGTCGCCAGAGAAGTCGACGCTCTGCACTTCGTCCATGAGGAACTCCACCCCGCAGCGCTCCGCCTGGCGGCGCATCGCCTCCATGAGCGCTGGGCCGGCGAGAGGCTGCTCGAAGCCGGGGAAGTTCTCCACGTCGGTAGTCTGCGTGAGCTGTCCGCCGCTCTGCATTCCCTCGACGAGGAGCGGCCGCAGATTCGCTCGCGCCGCGTAGATGGCGGCCGTCAGGCCCGCTGGACCGCTGCCGAGAACCACTATTTCTCTCGTCATGTCACAGCACTCCCTTCGAGGACGGCACGCCCTTCTCGCGCGGGTCCGCCGCAGCGGCCTGCCTCAGCGCCCTGGCGAAGCTCTTGAAGATTCCCTCGCAAACATGGTGCGTCTCGTCGTCGTAGATTTCGCGCGTGTGCACGTTGAGGCGGCCCTCCACGCTAACCGAACGGAAGAACTCCTCCAGCAGCTTCACCTCGAAGTCGCGCACCATCAAGTGCTTCTTCGGGGTGATGAACACCACGTACGGACGCCCTCCGAGGTCGATGGATGTCTCGCACAGAGCCTCGTCCATCGGCACGGACGCGAATCCGTAGCGCGTTATGCCGCGCCTTTCGCCCAGCGCCTCGTTGAGCGCCTGGCCGAACACCAGCCCCACGTCCTCGACGGTGTGGTGGTAGTCAACGTCCAGATCTCCATCGCACACCACGTCGAGGTCGATCAGCGCGTGCTTCTTGAGAAGCTCAAGCATGTGGTCGAAGAAGCCGATCCCGGTATTCACCTCGCCATTTCCCTCCCCGTCGAGGTTCAGGCGCAGACGTATCTTCGTCTCCTTCGTGTTGCGCTCTATTTCTGCTGTACGCATGTGGACTCCTCTAGTAGATCTTGTTCTCGCAGCCCTTGGCAAGGCGCGCGATGTTGCTCTTGTGCTTGTAGATCACGAAAAGCCCCAGCACAGTCATCACGATCTTCAACGCGAGCGTGGGCGGCGGCGAGGCGAGCGGCGTGGGCACCCAGATCATGACCGCGAGAAACGCCGCCGCGAGGCAGCTGCCAAGAGAGATGTAGTGGCTTATCCACACCGTGAGGACGAAGAGCGCGAACGCTGCCGACACCAGCCACGGCACAAGCGCCATCAGCATTCCAAAGGCGGTGGCCACGCCCTTGCCGCCCTTGAACTTCATGTACGGCGTGAGCGTGTGGCCAACGACGCACGCGAGGCCCGTCCACACCGCGAGGTCGGCGAACGCAGGATTGTCGCCGTGTTCGCCCGCGAACCAGCGCGCCGCGAGAGTGGGCAGAAGCCCCTTGAGAAAATCGCAGAAGAACGCGAGGAATCCCCACTTGTGACCCACGGTGCGGTACACGTTCGTGGCGCCGATGTTCTTCGAGCCGACCGTGCGCACGTCGACGCCGCGCATCTTGCCGATTAGGAAACCGAAGGGAATGCCGCCGATGAGATACGCGCCTGCCACGAAGAGCGCTATGACTGTAGCATTTGACATGTCGAGAAATCTCCTTCAACGCCCCGCGCGTCAGCGCGTGCACGGCGGCAGTGACGACAGGGCGATCGACGCGGCGTACTGCGACAGGGGCGTCACCACGATGGCCACGCCCTCGCGCGCCGCAGCCTCGCGCATGTCGTCCGGCACGGGACGGGCATGGCATATCACTATCACCTCGATGCCAACTAGCGTACACACCGCGATCGTGTTTAGGTGGTTCTGTATCGTTATCAGAACGCTCTCCTCTCCGGCATGTCCCATCACGTCGGAAAGAAGGTCGCTCGCGTACGCGCAAGCGGCGGACGCCTCTGGCACGTTCACCTCGATCGTACCGCCGACCTTTTCTCTGATCTCCTCAAGATCCACTTGAACCGCCTTTCACATCCGCCGAACACGCGGAGGAACGCCCTTGCAGCCGTTCGCCCCGCGTGTTCCGCATTGCGCCCGAAGGCGCCTTGTTAGAATCCGAGAGGCGCGCCGAAGACCGCCTTGTCGGAGGTCTTGGTGCCCTTGCCGAATCCGCGCCACGGACGGCCAGGGAGGTACCACTCGTTGTCGCCGCACTCGGGCATCGGCACGTCGCCGTCCTTCTCGAAGTCCTGCGGACGCGGCACGCACTCCATATTGTAGTACTTGCTGTTCTTGTCCGTGAGAATCGCCGCGAGCGAGATCTGCTGGCCAGTGTAGCACGACATGCGCCCGATCACGCCGCACGCCGTGGAGATCGCCACCGCCTCGCCCTCGTTGTAGTAGGGGCCGGTCTTCATGATGGAGCGCAGCAGGTCGTAGTGCTCGATGTCGTAGGGGTTTCCGTCGCGGAAGTCGCCGGTGAGGTTGAGCCTCTTCTTGCTGTCGATCATCCTCACGGAGCTGCCGGAGGAGATGATGGAGTCCTTGGTGCGGAAAACCTCGCCCACGCCGCCGCCCGAGCAGCCGTCGATCTGACGGCACATGGAGTGGATGTGCACTCCGTCGCCGTAGTCGAAGTCGATGCCGAAGAAGTCGTACTGGTTGCCCGAGAAGCGGCGGGCGCGCGCGCCGAAGCCGATGGCGCTCTTCGGATAGCGGCCGATGTACCAGTTGGCGATGTCGATGTTGTGGACGTGCTGCTCGCAGATGTGATCGCCGGAAAGCTCGGTGAAGTTGAGCCAGTTGGCGCAGAGGTAGGCGGCGTTCGTCATGCCGGCCGCGCGCGTCTTGACCCACGGCACAGCGCCGTTCCAGTACACGTTGCCGCCGAGGATCGGGCTGACGATTCCCTTCTTGAGGGCGTCGGCGATCAGGCGATAGCCGCGCTGGTGGCGGCGCTGCGTGCCGGCCACGATGGTGATGCCCTTCTGGGCGGCGAGCTTGGAGGCCTCGATCATCAGGCGGCAGCCAGGACCGTCCACGGCCACGCCCTTCTCGGCGAACACGTGCTTGCCGGCCTGCACGGCCGCCATCGTGTGGACCGGACGGAAGTTGAGCGGGGTCGTGAGAATCACGATCTCCGCATCGCTCGCCATCACCTGCTTGTAGCCGTTGGCGCCGCCGAACGCGAACTTCTCGTCGAAGCCGTACCTGCGAGCCACCGCCTTGGCCTTCTCCACGAAGAAGTCGGCCGCGGCGACAACTTTGATCTCCACGTTGCATCCTTCGGCGCAGAGCATCTTCGCCGCGGCGTGGATGTTGCCGAGCGCGCCGTTGCCGCGTCCGCCGCAGCCAACGATGCCCACCTTGAAGACGCGCTTGGCGCCTTCTGCCCCGAGGATCGCGGGCGCGGCGCAAACGCCGGCCGCCAAGGTGGAGGTCTTGATGAAGTCTTTTCTTGTCATTTGTCTTTTCCTTTGACTTTTACTAATTAACTGATTAGCCATCAACCGTCAACTATTCACTGTTGCCTGTCACCTGTTCGCTGCATCAGGCCTTCGCCCACTGCTCACGCAGCATGGCAGACATCTTGGCGAGGATTTCGCGCTTCTGGGCGTTGTTCGGCCAGATGGGCTTGTTCTGCGCGTTGCGGCCCACCTCGGGGAAGCCGGCCTCGACGGAGACCGCGCCGCGGTAGCCGATGAACTTGAGGCCCTTGAAGCCGTCCACATAGTCGTCTGCCGCGCCGTCCGTGCCGGGAATGCGGCGCGTCTTGAGCGATGCGATGTGCACGTGCGTGAGCAGCGGACCCGCCGCCAAGAACGCTGCGAAGAAGTTCGGCTCCTCCCAGCGCATGTGCCAGAAGTCGCCCATCACCGTGCAGCCCTTGCCGATCTCCTGCGCCATCTTCGCACCGTCTGCAACCTGACGCAGGAACGGCGTCTCGCCGCGGCGGAGTGGCTCTAGCACGATTGAGGTGCCACACTCAGCGGCCTTCACCGCAAGGCGCTTGCCGGTGTTCGTCACAAAATCCTCGCGCAGCTCCTTGAGGCCCACTTCGGGCTTGCCGCGGGCGGGGCAGATGATGAGGCCAACGCTCTTCATCTCGCCGAGAATCTCGAGAACAGGCATGAACTTCTCGACTTCGGCGTCGTTCTTCGCCTTGTCGGCATAGTCGAAGCGGGAGGGTCCGCACGCAGTGGCCAGAAGAAGTCCGCGCTTCTTCGCGCCCTCGGCCACCTTGAGGCCCTTGTCGCGCAGCCAGCCAAGTCCGCTCGGCGTTTCGACCGCCTGGAAACCGTTCTCCACAAGGAAATCGAGCTTGGCGTCGACATCGTCGGCGGTGGGGATCCCGCCCCATTGCAGGCAGAGGTTCAATTTCGCCGGCTGTGGCGGAGGCGCCAGCTTGGGCAGCCCCGCAGGGTATGCGCTCTTGCATTCCTCCGCCTTTGCAGGCAGCACAGCCGCAAGACCTGCCACGGACGCACCCGCGATGAATTCACGTCTGTTCATTAAGACTCCTTTGATTAGTGGTTGAGAGATATTTTAGCGAAAACATCCCGCGCGCGCAAGAGCTATTTTTAGTGCTATTTTTAGTGCATGGCGCCTAATGGCTGGTGGCCGCGGAGGAATGCGGCGGCCACGGCGAAGGCGCTCACGACATTCAGCGAGTTCTTCATGCCGTGCGAGCGGATCTCAAGCACTTCGTCGGCCATGGCCACCACGTCGGGATCAAGCCCGAAGCGCTCGTTGCCGAGCAGAATGGCACATGGAACGACGATGGCGGCGCGCGATATGTCGGAAGCGCCGTCCACCGTCTCGAGCGCGTAGATGCGCCGCCCTTCGGCGCGCAGGGCGTCCACTGCGTCGCGAACGTCGTCCACGTGCGTCCAGGGGGTCGTCTCGTCGGCGCCGAGCGCGGTCTTCTTGACCTGCGGATTCTCGGGCGTGGGGGAGTAGCCGCAAAGCACGAGACGCTCAGCGCCGAAGAAGTCCGCCGTGCGGAAGATGCCACCCATGTTGAATGCGCTGCGCACGTTGTCCGCCACCACCGCGAATGGTGCGCGGTCGGCGCACGCCGGGCCGTCCGTCGTGCGGATTCCCATCTCGGCGTCCGTCACCTTTGCACGCCTGTCCACGCGCTCTAGCGGCACGAGCGCCGCCTGGATTGAGCGTTCGGTAGCGCCGGGCTGCAGCAGATGGGCGATCGCCAGAAGGCGCTTCGACTGGGCTGTGCGGAGGAAGTCGAACGCCGCGGCTCGCACGGCGTCGTCTCCAGGCCGCGCAGCCGCTTCGCGCACAAGGCGATATGCTTCGCGCCACTCTTCGTTGGAGAGGTCGATCATTTGATCTGGATGTTGTCGATGAGGCGCGTCTTGCCGCAGTACACGGCGAGAAGCACGGCCACGCCCTTCTCAAGGCGCTTCACCGGCGCGAGCGTCTCGCCGTCAACGGCCTCCACGTAGTCCACGACGAGCCCTGCGGACTCCAACCGCCGCACTATCTTGGCGCGCTCGGCTTTCCACGGCGTCTTGCCCTTCGCCTTCACGGCCGAGGCCGCCGCGAAAAGCGCCTGCGAAAGCGCGCAAGCCCTCTTCCTCTCGTCGTCAGAAAGGTACGTGTTGCGCGAGCTGCGCGCAAGCCCGCTCGGCTCGCGCACGATCGGAGCCACAACCACGTCGAGGTCGAAGTTCAGGTCGCGCACCATGCGCCGTATCACGGCGGCCTGCTGGAAGTCCTTCTGCCCGAAAACGGCGAAGTGCGGATGCACGAGGTTGAAGAGCTTGGCGACCACTGTGCAGACGCCTCGGAAATGACCTGGACGCCGCGCTCCGCAGAGTCCCTTCGACAGATCCTCCTCGTTCACGTACACCGAATGCGCGTCGAGGTACATGTTCGCCGGCGTGGGGAAGAAGACGGCCGTTGCGCCGGCCGCACGGCACTTGGCGAGGTCGGCCTTCTCGTCGCGCGGGTACTTGTCGAAGTCCTCGTTCGGGCCAAACTGCACGGGATTCACGAACACGCTCACCACGATCTCCTGCGCCCCGCGCCTCTTCGCCTCCGCTATTAGCGACAGATGCCCCTCGTGGAGATATCCCATCGTGGGCACAAGCGCCACCTTACGCCCCTCCATGCGCCTGGCGGCGCACCATTTCTGAAGCTTCTTCGGCTCTGTAAAAATCTTCATCTCTTCCTCCTTGAAGCAGGCACCCTGCCCGCGCCCATGATTATACCAAATCCGCCGCGCAAGGTGAAGGCATTACCGGCGCGCCGCCAGGATGCGGCGCACATGGTCGCCCGGACCAAGCATCTCGGCCTTGCCGCCCGGCGGCGTCACCTTCGCCCTGGTGCCGGGCGGAATCGTGAACTTCCATTCAAGGCCGCCGTCCGGCGAATAGCGCCACTCGCTCTTCACCACGCCGAACTTCGTGCGGTATGAGGCCCTGCAGAAGCCAACGCGCCTGTCGGGTCTTGGCGCAAGCTCGAACTCTGCGTACCCGCCCTTCTCGCCTGGACGTATCCCCGCCATCGTGCGGTACATCCATCCCATCACCGCGCCGTAGGCGTAGTGGTTGAAGCTGTTCATCGCCACCGGGCCAAACCCGCGCTCCTTCGTATAGCCGTCCCAGCGCTCCCATATCGTCGTCGCGCCCTGGTCCACGGAGAAGAGCCACCCCGGGCACTCGTGCTGCAGCAGCACCGAATACGCAAGCTCAGGATCGTCCATCACATCCGCCAGCACGTCGAGCAGAATCGGCGTTCCGAGGAATCCCGTTCCGATCTTGAAGTTGCCGCGCCTGATGCTGGCGGCGAGATCGGCCTTCGCCGCGGCCTCGGCGTCCTTCGACGGAAAGAGCCCCAGCCACAGCGGGAAGAGCGCGGGCGTCTGCATGTCGCGGTAGCGCTCCGCGAGCCTGCCGCGGTGGTCGAGGAAGAGGTCGCGGTAGCGTTTGACCGACTTCGCCTCGCGCGCGGCGTACGCCTTGGCTGACTTCTCGTCGCCTATCGCGCGCGCCATCTCGCGCATCATCCTGAGGTCGCTTATGTGGAAGCAGGCGCCTAGCATGTCCCAGTACTGCATGTGGTCCGCCTTCGTCTCGCCGTCCCAGAACGGCTTCGCTGCATACGGCGCGCCCCAGCCGCGGCGCCAGCTTTCGTACCGCGCGGGCGCAAGCCAGTCGGCGCACTGATTCTCGCCGAGTGGCGTTGTCCAGTCTGTGCGGTCGATAAGCGCCATGAACTTCTGCATCGCCTCCCAGTTCGCCCTGACGACGGCGGCGTCGCCAAACTGCCGCCACAGCGTGTACGGCACGATCACGCCTGCGTCGGA
Source organism: Kiritimatiellia bacterium (assembly GCA_017563185.1). Classification (GTDB taxonomy): domain Bacteria; phylum Verrucomicrobiota; class Kiritimatiellia; order RFP12; family UBA1067; genus RUG572. The sequence goes on from JAFXIL010000152.1 coordinate 36,299, forward strand.
CCAGCCGATCATGTATCCGCGCTCGCCGGACATCGGCGCCATGATGCTGAAGGTGCCCGCGTACTTGTTGTTGCCGCCGACCTGGGAATCGCGCATGTCCGTCATCCACTTCGACAGGAACCCGTACACGTCCGCCGCGTACACCGCCGCCCCCGCGAACGCCTGCGTGTCGCCTGACCATCCCCAGCGCTCGTTGCGCTGCGGGCAGTCCGTCGGCACCGAGAGGTAGTTGGAGCGCATGCCCCACACGCAGTTGGAGATGAGCCGGTTCAGGTCCTCACGCCCCGTCTCTATCGCGCCCGTCTCGTCCTCGGGCGCTATGGACATCATCGGCAGAAACCTCAGGCTCTCGATCTCCACCCTTGCCGTCGCCGCAAACGAGAAGTATCTTCCACCGAAGAAGGTGAACGACGGGCTGTACCTCTCCTTCCCGCTTCCCGCGAACTTGTACGCGATCGCCGTTCTCGCGCTTCTATAGTTCGCGAAGTACGCGCTTCCCGCAGGCCCGTCGTTGCCGCGCCTCTTCTCGCCGTTGCCGTCGTTGAGCATCTCGGCGGGATGCGCGGCGAGCTTAGTCCCGGCGGGCGCCGTTGCCACGATCTCCGGCACGCCTGCCGCGTTCTGCCCGAAGTCCACCACAAGCCGCTCATCGCCGGGCTCCAAGACGATGCGCTCGCCGTCCCTGTAGCGCCGCAGCACCTTCGCCTTCCCGTGCGCATCCTTCGACGCGCCCTCAGCGCCTTTCCACACGTAGATCTCGCGAGGCGCAAGCGCGAGGTCGCGCCGCGTCTTCACCGTGCGTCCCTCAACCGGCGTGACCGCTCCCTTGAACTCGTCGTTGATCTTCGCGCAAGGCCAGTCCACATCGCCGGTCGCGCGCCACGACGCGTCGATGCGCGCATCGTACGTCTCGCCCCAGTAGATCGTGGCGTGCACCACGTTTCCGCCGTACGATCCGCGCCATGTCGTGTCGGTGGGGATCGAGACCTTCGTTCCATCCGCCTTCTCAATCTCGAGAACTCCCCAGAAGCTGGAGAGCTTTCCGCGGCGGCTCACGACCGCGTCGCGCCACCAGCCGGTGGAGACTTCTGCGGCAAGCACGTTGCGGCCCTTCTTCACAAGCTGCGTCACGTCGTACGAGAACGAGTGGCGGCGCTTCGCCACGTGCGTGAAGCCCGGCTTCAGGCAGTCGTCCGCTCCCACCTCGCCGCCGTTCATGTACGCGCGGAACACGCCAAGGCCAGAAACAGTCCATGTGGCGCGGCGCACTTCGCCGCCGCACTCGAACGTCTTCACGAACCTCGCGGTGTCGCACACATTGTCGTCGCCCTTAGGCACCGGCCCGTCCACCGCGATGAACGCCGCAAGAAACATTGCCAGCATTTTTCTCTCCTTCTTTTCTTTGAACTTGAATAGCGCAATAAAACTCTTCAGATGCGCTCTTGCCTTACATGCCTCAATTGTTGTATAATATCCGCACCTTTCAGGAGGGTTGGCGGAGCGGTCGATCGCGGCGGTCTTGAAAACCGTTGACCATTCACGTGGTCCGGGAGTTCGAATCTCTCACCCTCCGCCACCTGCCGCGCGAAGGCCGCGCGGAAAATCAGCAAGCCGTCACAAAGTCGTCGAGGAGGCCGGCCATCACGCCCTTCGCCGCCGCAGACGCGGCAATCACCTCTTCGTGGCAGAGCGGCTTCGCCGATATGCCGGCCGCGAGATTTGAGACTAGCGAGAGCCCGGCCACCTGCATTCCGCACGCATGGGCGAACACGGCTTCGGGAACGGTGCTCATGCCCACCACGTCGGCGCCAAGGTGTCCGTACGCGCGGATCTCCGCCGGCGTCTCGAATGCCGGACCAGATGTGAACGCATACACGCCCTCCATCACGCGGAGACCGCGCTTGTTCGCCGCGCCGTGCAGCACGTCGCGCAGATGCTGCGTATAGATTTCCGTCATGTCGGGGAAACGCGCGCCCCACTCGGGATTGTGCGGACCTATGAGCGGATTGATTCCAACGGTGTTCACATGGTCGCGCAAGATCACGAAGTCGCCCGCGCGCAGCGCGGGATTGAGCCCGCCTACCGCGTTCGTGAGCAGGATCCTGCGTCCGCCCATGCGCCTGAAGAGCTCCACAGGAAGCACCACGGCCTCCCAGCCCACGCCCTCGTACCAGTGGCGGCGTCCGCAGAACGCGGCGATGCGGCGTCCTGCGCGCTCGTAGAGGCGGAACTCGCCCGCGTGGCCCGCCACCGTGGCCGCGCCAAGGCCCGGGATGTCGGCATACGAGAAACGCGCGATCGTGCGGTCGCATGTGAGGGCGTCGCCCCAGCCGCTGCCGAGAACTATCGCGAGGTCGGCGGGGCGGTTGAAGCATTCGTCCGGCAGGAATCCCGCCGCGGCGTCAAAGAACTTCGTGTCCATTCCAGGTGATCCTTCCTTCTAGCGCCGTGCACACGGGCCATGCGGAGAAGCGCATTCCGGCGAACGGCTGGTTTGATGATTTCGTGTGAAAGAGAGACGGGTCCACGGCGCGGTTCGCCTTGAGATCCATCACCGTGAAGCTGCGCGCGGAAGGCGTCTCGCCGATGAGGGCGGCGGGGCCTGTCGTCCACCTGGCGGCCCAGTCGGCGGGGCTCATGCCCTCCCCCTCCACCATCACGCGCCATGTTATCGCGGCCGCGGTCTCGAGGCCCACTATGCCGTTTGCCGAAGTTGCGAAGCCGCCCTGCTTGCGCGAGGCGTGGTGAGGGGCATGGTCCGTCGCGAAGAGCCCCAGAGTGCCGTCCTTCACGCCTTCGCGGATCGCCGCCACGTCCTCGCGCGTTCCAAGGGGCGGCGCCATCTTCCAGTTGGCGTCGTCGCGCGGAATGTCGTCGCACGAGAGCAGCAGATGGTGCGGCGTCGCCTCGCCCGTCACCGGCAGGCCCTCGCGCTGCGCCGAGCGTATGAGCTCCACCGTGCCGGCGCACGAGATGTGCTGCACGTGGAGCGCGCAGCCCGTCACGCGACAGATCGAGATGTCGCGCCGCACGGCCTCGGTCTCTGCCTCGGGAGGCATCGTCGGAAGGCCGGACCGGCGCGCCACGGCGCAGTCGCGCATCACGCCGCCTGCGAGCAGAGACGGCACCACGGCGTGCTGCATCACGGGGCGGACGAGCTTTGCCGCACGGCGCATCGCCGCCTCCATCACATGGGCGTCTTCCACGAACGAACCGTCGTCCGTGAAGGCCACCGCACCCGCTGCGGCAAGCGCCTCGAGGTCTGCCACCTCGCGCCCGAGGCGCCCCTTGGTGATGCACACGGAAGGCGCGATGCGCACGGGCAGAGACGCATCTTCGATCTGTTCGCGCAGCCACTCCGCGCTGTCGCCCGCCGGCGTGGTGTTCGGCATCGTTGTGACGCACGTGAAGCCTCCCGCTGCAGCAGCCGCTGCCCCCGTCGCGCGCGTCTCAGCCTCCGGCGTGCCGGGATCGCGGAAGTGCACGTGCACGTCGCGCAAGCCGCCCGGTACGATGAAATACCGGGATTCGTCGCGGTACCGCTCTGGCACCGCCGCGGCATCTAAAGCAGAACCATGTGTCTTGACACTGTTTGACATGGCCCTATTATACCAAATTTTCACGGTGCGCGCGAAAATTCAACGGGGCTCGTCATCGTCGGCAATGCCGAATCCGCGCGGACCGTATATGCCGTTGCCAGAGCTGATGAATGCGCTGTGCGTGGCCTCGTCCACCCAGCCTGGCTTTCCGCCTGCCATGTACGGCTGGTGGAAGGCCTCCACGTGGCCGTCGAGAAACGCCATGTTGCAGTGGCGCTTCGAGCCTGCACCGTGGCGGAAGGCCTGCGTGCCGGCCTTGCGAAGCGATGCGGCGGAATTGTCGTAGTGCTTGTCCTGAAACGGCGCACGCATGAACTTGTTCGGTCCGCCCGAGTAGCCGCCATCGCCGAACACCACCACGCGATCCGGGTGGAGCACGTCGTCGAAGCGCGTGGGATACATTCGCGAGCCCTTGTCGTTTTCAACGCGGCCGAGGAAGCAGACATTGTAGTTGTAGCCGGTCATGCGGTTGCCGTCCCAGTTGTCGCTACGCTCCTGCCGGCACTTGGGGCAGCACATCACGTCGTCCATGCGCCAAGAGTCGAACATCTCGCCGCACTGCCATCCCTTGTCCGCACCGGCGAGGCGGCGGAAGTCCCAGCAGAAAGACGCATATTCGCTCCAGGACGATATCCCATGCCGTTCCGGACGCTCCCTTGGATACAGAATCTGCGCAAGCTCGCCTTTGCAGTACGTCTCGTCATGCGTGGAAGGCTCAATCATTCCCCATGGGAACACCCCCTCCCTTTGCGAGTACTCGAAGCATACAAGCGCCAGCTGCCGCAGATTCGACCGGCAGCCGACGTCAAGAGCCTCCTCCTTCGCATCCATCGCAGCGGGCACCAGCAGTGCGGCGAGCAGCACGATCATGCCCACCACTATCATCAGCTCTACGAATGTGAAGCCGCGCCGCATCAATCCAATTCCAACGCCAGTTTGAAGAACCTTCCCGAACCGGCGGCGGGCAGCGAGAACATGTTGAGCCAGGTGCCGTCGCCCTGATCTTCAGACGAAACGAACGTCGGCACGGCGGAAGTCCATTCCGCGCCGAGGGTATCGGCCTTCTTCACCACAAGCCCCTTCGGAGTTCCGGTGAACTGGGCGGGCGAACGGAGGCCGAAGACATGCTCCGTCTTGCCGGGCGCGAACGACTCAAGCTTGAACTGCACGCTCGCTGGAACCGCTTGCGCAGGCCCAACTCCATACAGGTAGTTGAGGGCGTTGGGCAGTCCGTTCGCCGCAGGCGCGTCTGGCGTGGCCTGCCAGGCAGTCGCCCAGTCCGTGTAGCTGCGCTCGCGCCACAGCTCATAGCCGGATGCAGGCGCGACGTCCGCCACGGCGTCGATCTCAGGCTCCGTGAAACCGGAGTCGCCGTCATCGTTCGGCTCCTCGGAATACGCGCAGGATATCTTCACATAGCGGAACCACTTGCGCCCCTGCGCGTTGACGGGCAGGCCGTCAACGTCCGCAAGATCGTACCCCGCTCCGCCGGCCGAGCCGTTGTAGCGCTGGCACAGCTCGGCGAGCGTGAGGCCTGCGCAGTCGGAGAAGTCGATACGCGGATCGACCGGAAAGGTCGCGTCGGTCTTCGCACCCCACCATCTGTTGCCGTCGTAGAGCGAGGCGTCGGCGTTGGAAGGATCGTAGCGGTGGCCTAGCGTGGGCGCAAAGCCATCGCCCGTGCGCCACTTCGAGCTCGTGTACCAAGGACCGTCCTTGCTCTGTGCCACCTCGATGACAGACTCTTCAGAGATGCCCCCGCCCGTGAGCCGGCATTGCGCAGGGTCGTCGAGCGCAGTCATGCCGGCTGAGGACGTCTTCGTGCAGCCGGAGTTGCCGAACACGATGAAGTCCACCCCGAACGGATTGTCGGGATCGTCCACCACGTCATGGTCGAACGCGATCGTCACATACCCCGGCTCCTTGTCGTCGGGCGAGACGAGCGAAAGGTGCAACCCCTTCGCGTATGCCGGCACCGCGGGATTTGCCACGCCGCCGTACAAATCCGACGACACGCCGCCAATGTTCCCCGAATAGAGCGGCAAGAAGCGGGCCGGTTCGCCCAGTACGTTCTCAGGGGCCTTGAACCACGGGTGCGTGGCTCCGGTGGAGCACTCCACCACCTCGGCGCCGTAGGGCGACTCGGTGGGGGCTGCGTGCGCCGAAGGCTCGGCGGCAGCAATGGAGCCGTCCAGCGTGGAAAGATAGTCGCCTTCGTTGTACGCGAGAATCGTCCACGCTCCATCTGCAAGGCGCTGCTCGCCGATTCCCACCGACGCCCATGTGTAGGCAGTCGCGCCAGTGCGGAAGAAATTGTCCGGCTCGGTCACGAGATTGAAGTAGTGGTACACCCACGTGTTCCAGTCGTCGGGGTCCACGTAGTCCACCGAATACGGCGCAATCCACGCCGACGGATCCGACGCGGAATACGCCTTCCAGTTGTACGTCACGCCGCCTACGTCGGCCGCGTCGTATCCGAACGTGTCGAGATTGAATCCCCAGGATTCGGACGTGATGTGCGGGACGAGTCTGCCGTCCGCCGCCGCGATCGCCTCGATCGCATCCTTCACCGTGGGCGCCTCATCGCCGTCCCAGCGGATTCCCCACGCGCGCGTCTTGCCGGCGCCCCACGAGATCGCGATTCCGGACCTCTTCTCGCCTGCTCCTGCCCAGAGCGTGATGTCGTCGAGGCGGAACGTGCGCGGTGCGGCAGCGGGCGTCTTCTCAGGCGCGAACTCGTCGACGATGTAGGACCAGCCGGTCATCTCCATGGCATACGAGGCAAAGCGCAGCGACAGCCACTGTCCGTTGACGGGGAACACCTCCGCGATGACGGCGTCGGTGCGCCTCCATTCAAGGTCTTCGAACGACTTGCCCGTAGCATACGCCGCCGCCCAGTCGTCGCCGGCCATGTACATGTTTGACTCGTCGATCTCGTCGTAGTCGTACCACGGCTGCGGGAAAAGATCGTCCTTGTCGCTCTTGGTGTACGTCTTTCCGGTACGGAACGTGCCGCCGTCGTCGTCCACGTCGTATCCGAATCCGCTCACCCATCCTGAGTCGGATATGAATGAGGCGAGGCGGGGATCGTCGGCTGCGATCTCGTCGAGTATCGCCTTGAAGCTAGGCGCGTCGCCGTTCCAGCGGTAGCCCCAGGCGAAGGACGAGTTCATTACGCTGCCGTCGTTGAAGTCGATCACCACGGCGCACTCGTTCGTGCCGCTCCCGACCCAGTACTTGATGTCCGTGAACGAAAAGCCCCATGACGAGGCCGACACCAGCGAAGCAACGGCAACGGCCGTTGTCGCAAACAACTTTCTGCTCTTCATTTTCGTGCTTTCCCTTTTATGCGAAGGTATGCTGCCGTGGACGCGCAATCGTCTCCTGGCTTCCGGCTTAAAGCCTCCTCCGCCGCCTTCGCGGGCCACCCGGTCCACTGGAAATGGCGGATTCGTATCCGGTCACAGTTGCGCAACAGCGCCCGAATCGCACGAGCTTCCGTTATCCGCGTCCCTGAAACGTCCAATAGTATATCGCACTCCGCCCCGCGCCGTCAATCTCCGACACGCGAAATCCGGAACGCGGCAATTGACGCGAAAAGGAAAATTCGGTACAATTCTACCCATGCCACGCTACTATCCATATCAATACCGCGCGCCGCGACGTCCGAGGCGCCTCACCTGGTACTCTGTGATAACGCAGATATTCACACTCATCGGGCGCCTTGTGGGACGCGCCGCGTCAGGCCGGGGCGGCGCCGCCGCACCCGCGCCTCGCCGCGCGCCTTCCCGCCGCGCTTCCCGCTGATGCCTCGCATCCCTCCACATTCCGCGCAGCCCCGCAGGCGCATCGGCCTCGCCGTCTCCGGCGGGGCCGACTCCACCGCACTCCTCGTGCTGATGGCCGGCCTTCAGGCCAAGCACAACTTCGAGGCCGTTGTGCTGCACGTGGACCACGGAATCCGCGCCGACTCCGCCGAAGACGCCGCCCACGTTCGCCGCCTCGCAGAGACGTTCGGCCTGCCGTTCCACTCCACGCGCGTCAAGGTGAGACGCCGTAAAGGCGAATCGATCGAGATGGCCGCACGCCGCGTGCGGCTCGGCTTCTTCTCGAAGATGACACGCCGCCTGAAGCTCGACGCCATCGCCACCGGGCACCACGCCGACGACGTTGCCGAGACGTTCATCCTGCGCCTCGCCCGCGGCGCCGGCCCCGCCGGGCTCGCCGGGCTCAAGCGCATCTCGCATGTTGGCGACATCACCTTCATCCGCCCGCTTCTCGACCTGCGCGGCGACGACCTTCGCGCCTTCCTCCGCTCGCGCGGAATGACATGGCGCGAAGACTCCACCAACGCCGACACGTCCATCCTCCGCAACAAGGTGCGTCACGTGGTGATTCCTTGGCTCTGCAAGAACCTCGACCCGCGCATCACCGAACACCTCTGCAAATCGGCCGCCATCCTCCGCGGAGAGCTCTCGCTTGACGCCAAGGATGCACCCCCCGCCCGCCGCCCGTCCAAGGCCGATCAGCCCAAGACAAGATTCTCCCTTGAGATATCGCCCTCCACCGGATTCGAACGCCGCCCGCAGTCGATCGGCGTCTTTCCCGCAACATGCGAAATCGCCCGCAGCGCCATTTCCGGACGCTCCATCGAACTACGGTCATGGCTTCCCGGCGACCGCATAGCCCCCACCGGCATGGGCGGCCACGCGAGAAAGCTTCAGGATGTCTTCGTGACGGCCAAGGTCCCGCCAGCTCTGCGCGCCACGCTTCCCATTCTCGCCTATGCCAACTCGAACGAGGTCATCTGGGTGCCAGGCTACAGAATCGCCGCGTCTGCGGCGGTTGCCTCGCCCCAAGCTCCCAGCTGGCGCTTCACGCTGAACGAATCAGACGCGGCTACCTCTTCTTCCCCATCCCGAAAAGCTTGAGCGCTGCGCGGAAATCCGCCGGCAGCGGAGAATGCGCCTTGATCGTCTCTCCGGGGCGCATCGGATCTGGCAGGCTTATCGAAGCCGCGTGCAGCATCTGCCGCGGCACCGTCATCAGCCTCGGATCGCGCGCGCGCTTGAGTCCAAACGTGCGGTCGCCCACAATCGGGAAGCGCACGCTCGCAAGATGGCGGCGGATCTGGTTCGTGCGGCCCGTCTCTATGCGCACGCGCAGGAACGAGGCATCCTCCCCCACGGCCTCGCGCGTCACGTAGGAAGTGGCCGGCTGGTCGTCAATCGGCGCGTCGATCTTCTGGCAAGCGTACGGGAACGCGCCCGCCACGATTGCGCGGTACGTCTTCTCCACGCGCCGCGTCTTGAACACCTCGACCGCGGCCTTGTACGCGGCGAAGGAACGCGCGAAAAGAATGCAGCCCGTGGTGTCGCGGTCGAGGCGGTGCACGGCCTGCAGCGAGGGTTCGTTCAGCTGCACGCGCAGAATGGACTCCACCGACTTCGCGTCGGCATTCGCAAGAATGCCTGCCGGCTTGTCGGCCACAACGTAGTGCGGCGTCTCGGCAAGCACGCGCACGTGCGTGCGCTCCTCGGGCTCCACCACCGCCCGTGCGCTGCCGGCCTGGCGGCGAGCCGCGGAGACTACGGTGCGCGGCAGCTCCACCAGGTCGCCGGTGGCGAGCTGATGATGCGCTATCCAAACGCAGCGCCGGTTCACCCACACGCTTCGTCCGTCGATCACCGCCTTGGCGGCGCGGCGCGAAAGGCCTAGCCGCTCCGCAAGGAAATCCTGGAGCGACTTGCCGGAAGACGTGCGCTGCACGCTTAGCGCCTCGATGTTCGTGGAGAACTTCGGCGCGCGCGGGCCGTGACTGTATGAACTTGAACGCTGAGGCTTCATGGCTACACCCTGACAACCGATCCGACAACGCCAACCGTCTTCTTGCCATGGACGTCTGGCGCAAGCTGCACTTCCACATCCTGCGAGTCGTCCTCCTCCTGCGCCGTCAGGCGCACCCCCACCGTCTCTCCCTTGAGGGCGCGTTCGAAGAGGCCGGCCATCGGCTCGTCGTCGAAGACCTCGCAGAACTCCGCCTTTAGAGCGTCGTCCTCGGAATCGAAGCCGAACATCTCAAGAAACGCCGCGTTGGCGGCCCTGAACTTGCCGTCGTCGCCGCAGGCGAAAAGCGCGGCCTGCGACACGGCGTAGGCGTTCTCCTTCGTGCGGAATGCCTCTATCTGCCGGCGGCGGCGTTCGGTGTTGCGGATGGTGAACACAAGGTCGCCGGGATCAAGCAGGTCGATGAGGCTCACCGTCACCTCGGCGCTGAACGCGGTGCCGTCCTTACGCAGACAGTTCGCGTCTAGCATCATGTGGCGCGCCTGGGCGAGGCCGGAGCGGATTCGCTGGACAATCTCCGGCGTCACGCCGGGAATGAAGCGTCCCACGGGGCTGTCCATGACCTCGTCCGTCTCATACAGAAGAAATTCCTTGGCGCGCGGATTGAGCTCGAGGAGGTGGCCATTGGGATCCGTGATCAGAACAGCGTCGTACATTCCCGCCAGAAGCTGGCGGAAAAGCGAACGATGGTCTTTCATTGTGATGTTGCTGGGCATTGCGCATTCCCTGTTCTGTCTAGTCAAAGCAGACAACTATTTATTATCTCAAATCATCCCCGAAATGGCAAGCCCGTTTCAGCAGTCCAAATCACACTCCCCCCAGGCACTAGTCACTGGGCACTGCACACAGGATACACCGCTGCCTGCCAGCCGCAGGCGCGGGCACCTTCGACGTTGCGCTCGAGGTCGTCGAGGAAGAAGAGCCTCTCGGACGGCAGGCCGAGGCGCGAGGCCATGAGGGAATATATCTCGGGCTGGGGCTTGTAGAGGTGCTCAAGGCCAGAGACGACCTCGGCGTCTGCGAGGGCGCGGTATGCCGCGGCGCGCGTGACGAACAGCTTCTCGTAGAAGTCGGGGGACATGTTGGTGAGAATGCCCACCTTGCGTCCCTCCGACTTTATACGGCGCATGAGCGCGAGAGTGTCGGTGCGCAGCGTGCGGATCCATCCCTCGAGGTCGAGGCGGGCGAGGGCGGCGAAGTCCTCTCGCGTGGGCGGCTCGGCGCCGGCGTCCGCGAACGTGCGTCTGTACATCTCCTCGAATCCTATGAAGCCGCCGTCGTAGAGATGGCGGTAGCTGCGCCAGCCGGCGTCGAAGGCCTTGCGGTCGACGCCGCGCGATGCGCAGTAGTCGTACACGGGCCAGTCATCCGTGTCGGGCGCAACCGAGATCACGCCGCCGAAGTCGAACACCACGGCGTCCGCCCCGGCGGTGCGGCGCGCCCACTCGTCTGCGAACGCCTCGTCCCGCTCCTCCAACGTCACCGCTCCGTCCTCCATTCAGCGGGCAGCGCGGCGAGCACGGTCTCGACCACCTGGTCGAGAGTGAGCGCGGTGGAGTCTATCTCGAGCGCGCCGTCGGCCTTCTTGAGAGGCGCGTACTTGCGCGTGGAGTCTATGGCGTCGCGCGCTAGCAGGCTCTCCTTCACGGCCTCGGCGCTCTGGTTCGCGATGCCCTTCTCGACCTCCTCCTTCTGGCGGCGTGCGGCGCGCGCCTCGGCGGACGCCGTGAGATAGAAGCGGGCGGGAGAATCGGGAAACACCGCGGTGGTGATGTCGCGCCCCTCGACTACGAGGTCCCCGTAGCGCGTCATGCCCCTAAGGAGCGCGGTGATCCTCTCGCGCACCTCCTTCACCTTCGCCACGTGCGATGCGTGGGCGTTTATCTCGGGCGTGCGGATGCGCTCGCCCGGCGGCTCGCCGCCCACATAGTATGCAATTGCGCCGCCTTCCGCGCGGCACTCCACCTCGACCTCGTTCGCGCACGCGGCCACGGCCGATTCGTCCTGCGTGTCGACGCCCTTCTCGAGGCACTGCCACGTCATTATCCTGTACAGCGCGCCGGAATCGACGTGCAGAAACCCCAGCGCCGCGCCAACGCGCTTCGAAGTGGAGCTCTTTCCCGAACCGCTCGGACCGTCTATGGCAATCACTCTCGCCATCTTCCTCTAGCCTTTCGTCTTTTGCGCGGAATCACCGTCCGCATTCATTGTTGAGCCTGCCGATGCCGCCCGAAGGCGCATTCCAGAAGAACCTCGGCGCCTGATGCTTCGGATTGAGCAACCGCTTGGTGGACTCGTTTCACTTCTGCCGCGCGATGGCTTCCTTCAGCGCCTCCACGCGGTCGGTCTTCTCCCACGGGAACTCGCTGCGCCCGAAGTGGCCGCAGTTCGCCGTGTCGCGGTAGCACCACCCCTTCGGCTTCGCAAGGCCGAGGTCCGCGATGAGCGCGTACGGGCGGAAATCGAACACCTTGCCGGAGAGGATCATCTTCTCCAGCCGCTCGTTCGTGACGCCGCGGTTCGTGCCGAACGTCTTCACGCACACGGAGACGGGCCTGTCGACGCCGATCGCGTACGCCACCTGTATCTGGCAGCGGTCGGCAAGCCCCGCAGCCACGATGTTCTTCGCCGCGTAGCGCGCGTAGTAGGCTGCGCTGCGGTCAACCTTCGAGGGGTCCTTCCCGCTGAACGCGCCGCCGCCGTGCGCCGCCATGCCGCCGTACGTGTCGACGATGATCTTGCGCCCGGTGAGTCCGCTGTCTCCCGTGGGGCCGCCCACCACGAATTTGCCCGTGGGGTTCACGTAGAATCTGGTGCGGTTCGTAACGAGCCCAGTCTTTGCAAGCTCCGCGCGGGCGATCTCCTCCAGCTCCGCGTAGCACTTGCGGCACGCGCCCTCTTCCGTGGTCTGATGAGAAAGCACCACCGTCTCGATCGAGACGGGCTTGCCGTTCTCGTACACGATGGAGAGCTGGCTCTTTGCGTCGGGACGCAGATACTTCAGCTTCCCCGTCTTGCGCAGCTTCGTGAAATGGCGCAGCAGCTCGTGCGAGTAGATGATGGGCGCGGGCATGAGGCTCTTCGTCTCGTTCGAGGCGTAGCCGAACATCATTCCCTGGTCGCCCGCGCCCTGCTTCTCGGCCTTCTTCCTGTTCACGCCCTGCGCGATGTCGGGGCTCTGCCCGTGAAGCGCGCTCACGTAGTTGAACGTGTCCCAGCTGAAGCCCTCCGCCGGACGGTCGTATCCGATGCTCTTCACGACTTCGCGCGCGATGGCCTGCGGGTTCACGCCCTCGAAGCCGCGCGCCGTTATCTCGCCCATGTTCACCACGAGGTTCGGGCCAACCATCGTCTCGCACGCCACATGAGCGGACTCGTCGCGCGAGATGCAGGCGTCGAGAACGGCGTCGCTTATCTGGTCGGCCACCTTGTCGGGATGGCCTTCGGAAACGGCCTCTGAAGTGAAAACATGCCGCGATGCGGTATTTGCCATCTTAATCATCTCTCTTTCGATAAAAGCCTGAATTTTCCTGCTCGCCGCGAGCCTAGAGCGCGGCATGGTCGCACAGCGCAGAGACGAACAGCGCCTTGATCGTGTGCATGCGGTTCTCCGCCTCGTCGAACACCTTCGAGTACTTCGACTCGAACACCTCGTCCGTGACCTCCAGCGCTCCGCACTCCTTCGTGACCTCGGTGTTGAAGTCGTGGAACGCCGGCAGGCAGTGGAGGAACATCAGCCTTCCGCCGAGGTTCCCGGTGGCGGCCATGAGGTCCATGTTGATCTGGTACGGGCGCAGCATCGCGATGCGCTCGGCGGTCTTCGCCTCCTCGCCCATTGACACCCATACGTCCGTGTACAGCACGTTCGCGCCCTTCACGCCCTCCTTCGGGTTCTCGAAGACGCGCACGTCGACTCCGTTCTTAGCGGCCACCGCGGCCGCCTCGGCGAGCACCTGCTCGTCGGGACGCAGCTCCTTTGGCGCGCAGCACACGTATCTGACGCCCGCCTTGGCGCAGCCCATCATGAGCGAGTTCGCCACGTTGTTGCGCCCGTCGCCCACGTACGCAACCGTGCAGTTCTCCAGCGAGCCGAACGTCTCGCGCACCGTGAGAAGGTCCGCGAGGATCTGCGTGGGGTGGTAGTCGTCCGTAAGGCCGTTCCACACCGGCACGCCGCTCCACTTCGCGAGCTCCTCCACCGTGGACTGCGCGAAGCCGCGGAAGAGGATTCCGTCGTAGATGCGCCCAAGCACGCGAGCGGTGTCCTTCACGCTCTCCTTCTTGCCGAAGTGAATGTCGGGGCGCGTGAGGTATTCCGCGCCGCCTCCCTCGTCGCGGGCTGCGATGATAGACGAGTTGCGCGTGCGCGTGGAGGACTTCTCAAAGATGAGCGCTATGTTCTTGCGGTGCAGCAGATCGCCGCGCACCCCCGCCGCGCGACGCGCCTTCAGCTGCGCTGCGAGGTCGATGAGATTCAGCATCTCTTCATCCGTGAACGAGGCAAGGCGCAGAAGCGACCGCCCCTTCAGTTCAGGCATCCATGTGAGCATTTTGTCTTCTTTCTCTATTCTTCATTTTGCGGCCGCGCACCATTCGCGCGGCGGAACATTCTCTAGAACAGGCCGTGGACGTGTCCGGTCTCGACGTCAACGTCGATGCGGCGGTACGCGGGCGAGGCGGACGTGCCCGGCATCAGCTTGATCTCGCCCGCCACGGGAACGATGAGTCCCGCGCCCTGGTAGATCAGGACGTCCTTCACCGGCATGCGCCATCCCTTCGGGCGGCCGAGCAGGTTCGGGTCGTGCGAAAGCGAGTATTGCGTCTTCGCGATGCATACGGGCAGCTGAGCGGTGTCGGGGTTCGCCTGGAACGCGGCAAGCTTCTCGAGGGCGAGCGGTTCGAAGTCCACTCCGTCGCCGCCATAGACCTCCTTAACCTGCTTCTCGATGCGGTCCTTCAACGGCTCCGAGAGGTCGCAGAGATAGGCGAACTCGTTAGGATCCTCGCACGCGGCGATTACGGCCTCGGCGAGCTCGAGCGCGCCCTCGCCGCCCTTGAGCCAGTGGTCCGAGACGGCGAAGCGCGCGCCGGCGGCCTCGGCGATGCGGCGCACGAGGTCGCGCTCGGCCTGCGTATCGGTGTAGAACGCGTTGAGGCACACCACTGGCTGCACGCCGCTGCGGCGGATGATGTCGATATGCGCGAGCAGATTGTCGCAGCCCTTCTCCAGAAGTTCCAGGTTCTCGGTGGTGTACACAGGGTCCAGCGGAAGGCCGGCCTTGACCTTGGGCGCGCCGCCGTGCGCCTTGAGGGCGCGCACCGTCGCCACGAGCACCACGGCGTCGGGCCTGAGGCCGGAGCAGCGGCACTTGATGTTCCAGAACTTCTCGTAGCCCATGTCGCTTGCGAATCCGCTCTCCGTGACCACGTAGTCGCCGAGCGCGCAGGCAAGGCGGTCCGCCACAACCGAATTCTGGCCGATCGCGATGTTTGCGAATGGACCCGCATGCACGAAGACAGGCTGGCCCTCGATGGACTGCATGAGCGTGGGCTGAATCGCGTTCACGAGAAGCGCGCACATCGCGCCGTCAACCTCGAGGTCGGCCGTCGTGACGGGCGCGCCGCTCTTCGAGTAGGCCACGATGATGCGGCCGAGGCGGCGGCGCAGGTCGGCGAGGTCGGCGCTCATCGCGAGAATCGCCATCACCTCGGAGGCGACGGTGATGTAGAAGCCGCTCTTCATGTTGAAGCCGTCCAGCCTTCCGCCAAGGCCGATCTCGATGTTCCTGAGGCCCTGCGCGCAGAAGTCGAGCGCCCAGCGCATCTGCACGCGCTCGGGGTCGATGTCGAGGCGCTTCAGCCCGCGCTCGGCGAGCCATGCGTCGTCGTGGTTGCGCTCGTGCTGCATGCGGCTGTTGAGCGCCACCATCGCGAGGTTGTTCGCGTTTGTGATGGCGTCAATGTCGCCGGTGAGGCCGAGCGAGAGCGAGGTGAGAGGCACAACCTGCGCAAGGCCACCGCCCGCCGCGCTGCCCTTGATGTTGAACGTGGGGCCGCCGGATGGCTGGCGCACGCAGCCGACCACCTTCTTGCCGAGGCGGCCGAGACCCTCCACGAGGCCGAGCGTGGTGGTGGTCTTGCCTTCGCCGAGCGCCGTGGGCGTGATTGCCGTGACGTCGATGTACTTGCCGCGCTTCTTCTCGCCGAGTCGGCGCAGAACGCGCGTGACGTCGACCTTCGCGAGCACCCTTCCGTACGGGGTCCACTCGTCCTCCTGCAGGCCCAGCTCGGCCGCAAGCTCCTTTGCGGGACGCAGACCGGCCTCTGCCGCCTCTGCGATCTCCCAGTCCTTCATCTTCGTCGGATCAAGCTTTTGCATTATAGTCCCTATTTAGTGCCTAGTGCCTTTTGACTTTCAAACCTCGAAACTCCGAAACTTCGAAACTCATAACCCTCGAAACCTCACTTCTCGAACGTCACGGCGCCGCCGATGACGGAACCCGCGAAACCGCTGCCCGCCGGGAAAGTTGCCGACGAGTTGACTAGTTCCACGAGGCCGCTGCCTTTCACGTTTTCGAGTCGTCCGCCAATGCCGTCCAGAATAAGGCGCCCCTTGCCGCACACCTCAATCTGGCAGTCGAGCGGGATTGTACCGCCAAGAGAGGTGGGGAACTTCTTCCCCGCCTCGGCGAATCGCTTAGTGGGCGCTTCGAAACCGCGCTCTACGCCTGCCACGCGCCATACGATCTTTCCGTTGCGCCGCTCGCCGATCTCAAGCACCCAGTCGCGCGGGTCGCGTCCGATGGCGTCGTTGGCCGTGGCGTAGGAGTATGCGTCGAAGGCAACCTCCGTGCCGAAGTCGAGGACGAACGGCGCAGATTTGTAGCATTTCGTGTGGAGGTTGCCGTCAAAGCCCTTGTCCGCCCCTTCCACATCGGAGTGCTTTGGGCTAGTGGACCTGGTGGTCGCAGGGAACTTCACCGGCTCCCCCTTGTAGAAGAGGCGGAATTCGCTGAACTGCGGCCCGCTGCCAGAGTATTCGGCGTTCGGACGCGTCCCCGTGATCGTCCAGCGCAGATGGCGCGTCTTCACGGCCTTTGGCTCGCCGGACCTCTCCATCGCAAAGCGCACAGCGCCCTCGCGTATGACGATCGCCTTCTTGCCCTCCAGCGCCGCAGCGCTGAGATCGAGCGTTCCGGCGCCCTCCTTCACAATGGCGCCGTCGGAAATGGTGCCGACCGGACGTTTCGTTTCGCCTGCGGGCACGAACACCGTGCCCCCGCAAAGCGAGAGAGATACGGCCGCCGCGGCGGCTGTGGCAAAAAAAGCTGATGTTTTCATGGAGAAGATTATACCATCTTCCGCCCCGCCGCGCAATATGGCATTCACTGCCAGAACGGCTCCCTGCTACACCTCTGTGGTGTCGCACACGAGGTTTTCCATGATGTAGTCCTTGCGCTCGGGCGTGTTCGCGCCCATGTAGAACTTGATGGTCTTGTCGAGCTCGGTGTCGTCGTGGCAGCCGACGGGCGTGAGGCGCATGTCCGGGCCGATGAAGTCGGCGAACTCCTCGGGGTTGAGCTCGCCCAGGCCCTTGAAGCGGGTGATCTCGGCGCCACGGCCGCACTTGGCGATCGCCTTCTCGCGCTCCTCGTCGGAGAAGCAGTAGAACTGCTCCTTCTTGTTGCGGACGCGGAAAAGCGGCGTCTCGAGGATGTATATGCGCTTGTCCATCACGAGCTGCTTGTAGAAGCGCATGAAGAAGGTTATGAGCAGGTTGCGGATGTGGAGACCGTCCACGTCGGCGTCGGTTGCGAATATGATCTTGCCGTATCGGAGGTGCTCCAGGGTCTCCTCGATGTCGAGCGTCTTGATGAGGTTGAAGAACTCCACGTTCTTGTACAGTACGTCCTTGGCGAGGCCGCAGGTGTTGAGGCACTTGCCGCGCAGGAAGAAGACGGCCTGGTTCTCGGCGTTGCGGCTGCGGTTGAGGGTGCCGCCGGCCGAGACGCCCTCCGTGAGGAAGATCATCGTGTCGTCGCCTTCCGGGCGGCCGGTCTTCTTGTCCGTCTTGTCGAGCTTCAGGTGGCGCTTGCAGTCCTTGAGCTGCGGCACGCGCACGCTCACGGCCTGGCTGCGCTCTCGGGCCTGCTTCTTGATCGTGTTGAGCTGGCTGCGGAGCTTGGACGTCTCCTCCACCTTGGCGATCAGCCTGTCGGCCTCCGTCGGGTTCTTGTGGAAAAGCGCCTCAGCCTGCTTCTTGATCTCGGCGACGAGCTCGGCGCGTATCTCGGGCGAGCCCAGCTTCGTCTTCGCCTGGCCCTCGAACGTGGGGTCCTGCATCCTTATCGCAACGGCGCCTATGATGCCCTCGCGCACGTCGTCGCCGTCGAACTTCTTCTTCGAGTATTCGTTCAGCGCCTTGGTGAGGCCCTCCTTGAACGCGGATAGGTGGGTGCCGCCCTCGGTGGTGTGCTGGCCGTTGACGAAGGAGTAGTACTCCTCGGAGAAGCGGTTGGTGTGGGTGAACACGAACTCCAGCGTCTTGGAGCGGAAGTGGAAAGGCTGGTAGATCTTCTCGAACTGCGCCTCGTCCTGGATTAGGTCGGCAAGGCCCTCGTCCGAGACGACCTTCTGCCCGTTCAGGTCGAGAGTGAGGCCGGCGTTGAGGTAGGCGTACATCTTGAGGCGGCGCATCACGTGCTCTTCGCGGAAGCGGAACTTCTTGAAGATGGTGGCGTCCGGCACGAACTCGACGAACGTGCCGTTGCGCTCGGCGGCGTCCTTGCACTTGCCGCGCTTCCTGCTCTTGAGCTCGCCCTTCTCGAACAGCGCCTCGGAGAACTCGCCGTCTCGCACGGAGCGCACGTAGAAGCGGTCGGAGAGCGCGTTGACGGCCTTGGTGCCCACGCCGTTCATGCCCACGGAGAACTGGAAGCTCTCGGTGTTGAACTTGCCGCCGGTGTTGAGCTCGCTCACGCAGTCCACGACCTTGCCGAGGGGGATGCCGCGGCCGTAGTCGCGCACGCTGCACGCGCCGGAGTTCCAGTCGAGCTTGATCTCAACGCGCCTTCCGAAGCCCATTATGAACTCGTCTATCGCGTTGTCTATGACCTCCTTCAGGAGCACGTAGATGCCGTCGTCGTAGTCGCCGCCGTCACCCGCGCGGCCGATGTACATTCCGAGGCGCAGGCGGATGTGCTCCATCGCGCTCAGGTGCTGGATGTTGTTGTCGTCGTATTTCGTAGCTGCCATGTTGTTCCCTAAAACATTTGCATATTTCCAGTGGCGAAAGGAACTACGCGCGGATGAGGGCAAGCATTTCGTCGCGCTTGGCCGCCATGAGCTCGGGCGTCTTCGCCTCGAGGTTGAGGCGAACGAGGGGCTCGGTGTTTGACATTCTCACGTTGCACCACCAGCCCTCTGCGTCCCAGCGGTCCACCGAAACGCCGTCAAGTTCGAAGAAGTCGGGGAACTTCGCCCTCACCGCCTCCAGCACCGCCGCCGCGTCCGCAACCTTGGAATTGATCTCGCCGCTCTGGCTGTACTTCCTGAGCGGCGCCACGAGCTCGCTCAGCGGCTTCTCGCTCTTGGAGACGATGTTCGCGAGCGCGAACGTGGCCATCGAACTCGACTCAGCGGTGGAGTTCGCCTTGAAGTAGTAGTGCCCCGAGAGCTCGCCCGCGAAGATCGCGTCGTTCTCGCGCATCTGCGCCTTGATGAACGAATGGCCCACGCGGCTCATCATCGGCTTTCCGCCGGCCGCGGCGATCGTCTCGTCCGCAACCTTCGAGGAGCGCAGATCATAGAAGCACGCGGCGCCGGGATTGGTCTCGAGCAGGTCGCGCGCGATGAGCGCCGTCATGAAGTCCATTGGAATCACGTCGCCCTTCTCGTCGAGGAATCCCGCACGGTCGGCATCGCCGTCGAACGCGACGCCGAAGGCGTACTTGCCTGGATTCGCGCG
Source organism: Kiritimatiellia bacterium (assembly GCA_017563185.1). Classification (GTDB taxonomy): domain Bacteria; phylum Verrucomicrobiota; class Kiritimatiellia; order RFP12; family UBA1067; genus RUG572. The sequence goes on from JAFXIL010000152.1 coordinate 55,712, forward strand.
TATGAGGGCCTGCAGATCCTTAAGCGTCTCCACATGGAGCGGGTTCGCATCGTGGTTGGGGAAGTTGCCGTCATATTCGCCGTAGAGCGCGTCGTAGGTGAGAGGCGAGCCGGCGAATGCCGCAGCCTCGGCGATTCCCATGCCGTTTGCGAAGTCAACGGCTATGCGCAGGGGGTGCGCCATGTGCTGGAACTTGGCCACATGGGCGGCGTACTCCTTCGAGACGTCCATCTTGGTGATCTCTCCGATGCCGCGCGGCGGCTCGTTGAGGTCCATCTCCGCCACCATGCGCTCGATGTCCTTGATGCCAGTCGCTCCGGAGATCGGCACCGCGCCCGCGCGGCAGAGCTTGCATCCGTTCCACTCCTTCGTGTTGTGCGAGGCCGTGATCATCACGCTGCCGTCGGCCTTGAGGAGGGAGTTCGCGAAATAGCTCATGGGGGTGGAGGCGAGGCCGATGTCAACAACGTCCACCGCCTCGTCCACAAGCCCCTGCGCAAACGCGTCGAAGAGCGCGTTCGAGCTTGTGCGGCAGTCGCGCGCCACCACCACCTTGCGCGGCGCGATGAAGCGCGCGTAGGCGCGGGCAATCTTGTAGAAAATGTCCTGCGTGAGATCCTGGCCGTATATGCCGCGGATGTCGTACGCCTTGAAGATGCTCATCTGTTTTCCCTTTCGTTTGAAAGAGATATTATATCAAAAAATCGCGCATCGCGGCGCACGAATTCACTCGCGAGCCGCCGAATGGACGCATTAGTCCACGAACGGAAAATTTTGCGCGTAAAGCGTCTGGCGCGATCAGCGCAGGAAGATGACGGTGCCGCAGGAGTACACGAGCTTGAGGCCCGTGCCGTCCTTGCGCACGCTGAACGCCTTCTGCTTCGTCTCGTCGTCAACCTGGAACTGCGCGCTGTCGGGCGGAAGCTCGGCCACACCGTCGGTCACCGCCCATGTGACGATGTACGGACTCGAGGACTTGGCGATCGCCCTCAGGTCCTCTCTGCCCGCAAGGTTCAGCGTCACGGACGCGCCATCTGCAAAGGAAACGGTGTTGCGCCCCTGCGAGAACGCGGACTTCACCGACCACGTTCCCGTCTTGCCGGAGAGGTCGATCGTCGAGCCGTCCTGCATCGTGCATCCGTAGAAGTAGTTGTGGTCCACGGCAGGCTTGAATATGCCATAGACGTTCAACGCCTCATAGCCCCGATTCTGGTCAGCGCCATACACCTGTTCGTAGTTGCGCACCGATGTGGGCAAATAAATCTCCAATGCGCTGCCAACGCGAATGTCGACGTCCCTCGCCTCCGTGGCGGAGGCGTAGAATTTGTTCAGGTATAGCCACCCGCCGGAAACGACGTCAAGCGTTCCGTTCTTTATCGTTGCGTCAATCATGAAGAAGTATTTCCCGCCGGCGATCTGAACGGTCAAGGTATGTCCGCCAAGATCAAGCGTTGTTGCCCTGACGTTGCCGCCTGGCCGCAGACCGGTGTTGGCATTGAGAATGAATTTAGAGTTGTCCGTGAGCGTAATGGAATGGAACTGTCCCCAGCTGGACGGGAGGTCATTTCCGCAACCCTCCAGCGTGCCGCCGTCAAGCACGAACTTGTAGTCGGCATCCGCCTCGCCATAGAGAGAGTTCAAACGGAAGAGTCCATCTGCATGCACAGTTGTCGTGTTTCCTCTGGCGCCAAGCACCCAGCGGTCAGGCGAGTAGTGCTGGACCGGAAACACTTCGAACGTGCCGCCATAGACGTCGGTTCCTCCTGTGTACGTCTGCTGGACCTTCTCGGCCACGAAAGTTCCCTTTCCGTCCTTCACCAGCTTCACGTTGCCGCTGATTGCAACGGTGCTGTTCGTGACGAAGAGACCCTCCGCCACATCCACGTGCAGCTCGGCGCCTGCGCTCTCGGAGGAGTTGGCGACCGATGAGATCGGATAACCCTGATCGGCAAGGCCGGCGATTTTGACGGAATGCCCGTTCAGGTCGAACGTCACGCCGTCGGCGAACATCACGCTGCCGAGAGTGCGCAGATCGCAGTCCGCATCGAAAACGACTGACGTCGTGACGACCGAAGGCAGCACGCCCTCGACGACATCGCCATTCAGATTGCGGCACACCCAGTTTGCGGGGTTTGAGGGCGCTTCGTCCTCCGCCGCGGTCCACACGGCCGACCGCGCAACGTTCGGAGAGTTGACGTGGATTTCCGTGCCGTCGTCCGACACGGTGAGAATGTGCCCTTCCCCGCCGGAAAGCGACACATGGTCGTAGAGAGTTCCGCCCGTCAGCAGCGACACGCTTCCGAACTTGATCACCGCATGCTCCCTCTCCGCGAGTTTTGAGACGTCGAGAACCAGTCGGCCCTTGTCGTGGATCGAGAGCGTTCCCGTAACCACGCCGCCGGGCGGCAGGGAAAGAGTCGCCCCATAGCCGATCGAGATCTCGTCCAGCGTCTCGATCTTCCGCTGAAGCGCAATAGTTCCAGGGCCGTACACTCCCAGCTTGCCCGCAAGCGGCGCCGAGATCTTTGCCTCGACGTCTTCGGACGCGAATAGTCCCGCAACGCCTGGCGTGAGCGTGCCGCCCGAAAGCTCCGCGTTCGCCGTAAAGCCAACGCCGTCGGCCGTTGCGCCCTCGGCGGGAACCGCAGCATCCGCGTTGAACACGCGGTACTTGCCCGCACTCCACTCGGCATCGCCCGCGCCCGCCCAGCCGCAGGATCGCGTCCACTTCTTCTCGATGCGCTCGCGGATCATCTTGCGCGTAAGGCCGGAGACAGGAGTGGTGAGAATCAGAAGTTCGGAGATCGCGCGGCCGCCGTTGCGGTCGTTGCACCAGCGGTCGGCGGAGATGGCGGACGCCGTGAGATTCTCGAACGACGCCACGTCGAACACGTGCGTGCCGTAAGGCGGACGTTCGGTCCACATGCACGACACAGGCTCGCCGTCGCAGTACATCGGCCCTTGCCTGTATCCGGTTGCGGCAGTGCCGCTGGGGCTGTAGCAGCCAAATTCGCTTCCCTGATAGCCACGGTGGAAGTGAAACGAGTCCGCATTCTGGATCACCTCGTTCTTACCGTCGGCAAGGAAGAACGCATCTTTGTCGCGCACGATATCCATCGCCCAGAAAACGCTGCGGACATTTGTGAGGCGCGTGAAGTACATGTCTATGTAGGAGCCATGGGGACCCATGAGGAACGCGGGCACTCCGTTCGTGTAGCCGTACGAGCCGGGGCTGCAGGTTCGCGCATTGTTGTCCAGGTATAGAGTAGAGGGCTTCACGAGATCAGTTCCAGAGCCTTGGTTCTTCCACCCCACGATGTCGCTGCCGGAGTAGTTGAAGTTGCTGACGGACGATGCGTCCACATGCACGGGCGCGTTGGCGATGAGCGCGTCCACGTATTCCTCCGAAGGGCTCCATTTCTCCGCCAGCAGCTTCTCGATGCCGATGCGGTCCTCGTCTGAAAGCTCGCTCGAGAACGTGAATAGCTCCGCCACGCGCTTGCCACCGTTGCGGTTGGAAATGTTGCGGTCCTGGCCAAGAGTGCTCCACTCGCAGTTCTGAGACGAGCTAATGGTGTAAACACTCAGACCGCCGGCAGGTTCTGGATACTCGACATCCGGCTTGGCTATCTTAATGCCGTTCACCCAGACTGCGCCGTACTTGTAGATGTAGCTGTGCGCAGGGTTGAAGTACACGCCGCCGCCGCCGCGGTGGAAGCGGTAGGAGGCGTTCGGGCTGTCGCCCAGCCAGAAGGCATGCTCGTTGCGATCGATCATCTCCGCCACCAAGAAGACCATCCGGGTGTTGGTGATGCGCGTGGCGAGTTTGAGGTCGATGCCGCTCCCCACTGAGCCCGAGTCGAAGGCCGGCTTCTCGGCGACGGTGGCCACCGTGCCGTAGTGGATTCCGCTGTTGTTGCCATAGGTTGTGCCGGGCGTGAAGTGGTTGTTGTTGCCGGAAAGGTCGTCCCACTGCGAAACGGCGGCGGTGTTGCCTTCGACGTCGAAGTGGAAGCTCGATTCCGTGGCGGCGTCGAAGTGCACCTGCGCCTTTCTGCCCAGCATCAGCGTGGCCGCGTTTGCCTCGGAGACCGAACCTGTCCACCACTTGGCCTTGAGGTAGCCTTCCACTATGCTACGCTCTGCAATGTCGAGACTGCGGGCGAACGCCACCACCTCGCACAGGCGCTTTCCGCCGATGCGATTGGCTATTCCGCGGTCGCTGCACATCTGCGCCACCTGCGCGGACAAATCCCAGCTCCAGGTTATGAGCTGGTAGCCGACGGGCATCTTGGTCCTCTGCGGATCTGCAATCGGCGCTCCGTCGTTCCAGTACGCAACCGATGCAATGTTGTCATGGTACCTGTACGTTCCGCCGGGATCCCGGTGGAATCCGTAGTTCCTGGGGGCCTCGCCGTCGCTTGGGCCGCCCAGGAGAAATGCGAACTGATCCTGATCGGCATCGACCACGAAGAACACCGTTTTGACCTCGCGCGTGGAGGGGAAGCGCATGTCGCACTGCGTGCCCACCGTGAAGAAGGTGACGGCCTTCTTGCCGGCCAGGGCGCCATCGGCAATCTCGATTACCTGGGGCTTCGTGGAAGTGTACGCGGAAAGCGATGGATAATTCCCGCCGCGGACGTCGGCCCACGTGTCAAGCTCAGTGCCTGCGGCCTGCTCGAGCGTCGAGGCGTCTAACCAGAAATCGGCCTCGTCGGTCACAAGCGCCGGCGCAGCCGCCATGCAGGCCGCCGCGAACATGTAAACGCAAGAACTCACGATCGTTTTCATGCAAGAACCTCTTTCCACAAATGAATGCCAGCCATGCTGAATTCCGCCCTACACGCGCACCGTGCGGATGGAGAGCAGGTCGCCCACCTTCTCGAAGACGCCGGCGTTGCGGCCCACGGACATGGCGAAATGGTGTATCGGCGCCTCGGCGAACCAGCGCTCCATGAACGTGTCGGGATCGACGTCGAAGCGCACGTGCGTCTGCGTGTTGCCGATCATCATGATCGGGTCCTTCGTGGCCGTTGCCTCCGTGACGATGAACTTGAGCTTGCCGTCGCCGGTCTGCGTAAGGCCGAGCGTGGTCACCTCGCCCGCGCGCACCTTCGCCTCCACCGAAACGCCGGAGCCGCGCTTGCCGTGGTACACGCCAAGGCCGCGCAGAATCGGACGCCCCTCTGCGATCTTGAGATGGAACGGTCCGTCATGGCCGAGAAGGATCGTGCCCGTCAGATAATCCGTGGTTACTATCTCGCAGAAGCTGCCGCCAAGGCCGAGGATGTCGCACGTCTTCATGGCGATGGCGGTCTTGAGGTCGCCTTCGCCGCTGCATGGAACGCCCTGCGCGGTGAGGAGAGAGTGGCCCACGATGAAGCCGCTCTGCAGCTGCTCGTAGGCGTTGCCGTCCGCGCCGTGGTAGTAGTAGACAAGCGCGTCGAGGTTGAAGTCCTTCACCATGCGCTCCTGCGCGCAGGCGACCTTTGCGGACCACTCGAGCTGCTCGTCGGTCGGGCGGCGCGCAAGCGGATCGGCCGGCGAGTCGCCCGATATCTCGAACATCGCCTCGATCTCCGCGAGCTTGGCCTTCACCTCTTCATCCGTCACCTTCTCAAGGCGCGCGTTGAGGTCGCACATCTCGAGTAGCTCCACGTGTATGCCCGTCTGCGCCTGCGCCATCGTGAAGTCGGAATACATGTCGAGCATGCCCGAGTAGTTGTTGCCGAGGAACCCGAAGCGCGCCTTCGCGAGATTCGCCTTCACCACCGCCGCGCGCGTCCACTCGCCGATCTCCTTCCACGCGCGCAGGGCCTCCGGACGCTCCGCCGTGGCCTCGTCGGCAATCGCTATCTCCGGCGCCTTCTCGAGCCCCAGAAGCCCCGAGACGATGCGGAACTTTATCCCCGCGCGGTTGAACGCGTTCGCGATCTCCGGCGCGGGGCACGCGCAGCACTGCGCCAGCCACTCGCCGGTTGACGTGTGGGCGTAGTCGATCTGCACGGCGGGCTGCAGGTTCAGCATCACCGCAGGCGCCCTGCACGCCTGGTGGACGGGCAGCACCGCGTCGCTCGTAACGTAAGTGCCGATGTGCTGGAACACGAGATCCACGTTGTGCGACTGGAAGTACTCGCCCGCCTCGATTCCGCGGTCCGAGCAGTCCACCAGCCCGAAGTTGAACACCTCCACGTCGCCGAACGCGGCGATCTTCTCGGCGATGAACCTGCCGTATCCCTCAAGCCTCTCCTTGAGCCCCTTGAACTGGGGCCAGTACGCCTTGAGGCCTGTGGTGTACACGCCGATGCGCGCCTTGCGGTTTGCCTTTCTATCCATTTCACCCTTCCTTTCTTGGATTGACGCCGCCATGTACGGTCGCTACTTGAGGCGATCCATGATGTTCTTGTTGTACGTCCAGGACGGATTGTCGATCGGGCCCTGGATTCTGAAATCAAGAAGCATGCGCGAGAGGTTCGCGAACGGCCAGGTGATCGGCGTTGCGAGCTTGCCGAGGAAGCTCTCGTTCTTCGTGAGAGTGACGCGCGCGGTGAAGTCGAGGCTGTCCTTCGGGATGTCGTACGAGCCGCGCGCCTGTATCGAGAATATCTCGCCCTCGACGCGGATGTTGGACGAGGTGAACACGCCGTTTGTTATCGCGAAGTCGAGCGAGCCATGCGACTGGTTCACCAGGCCGGCAATGCCCGGCACGTGGCGCGCAAGGTACTCGGTGAGGCCGGCGAAGATCTTCATCTGCGCGAGATGGCCGTCGCGGCTGATCACATGGCCCTCGCCGGAGAGGCGCGCCACGGCGTTGGAGGCGATGGGGCCCGCGAATGAGACATGCGCGTCAACGCGCCCGTGCCTGTCGCCGAGATCGACCTTGAACGTCTCGGCGACGTCTGTGAGCGGCACGTCGCGGCAGGTGATGTCCACGTTGAACCTGGCGTTGTCCTGCTTGAATTCCGGAATGGATATTCTGCCGTTTCCTGAAAGGGACCCTCCGCGCGTCGACTTGGCGGTCACGTTGGTGAACGTCACATCGCATCCCTTCAAGTGGAATTCGCCCGAGGCGTCCCTGAGCGGAATCGACAGCACGGCGCCGCGTTCGAAGGCCAGCGTGCCGCGCAGGTCGTTCAATGCGGCATGGCGCGGATCAACGGCGAGTCGGCCCTTGAGGGTTATGTCGGGAACGGTCTCGGGGACTATGCAGTCGAGCGTGCCGTCGTTCATCACGTCCGCTACCGCAAGCGCGTTGCTGAGCGAGGTGTGGCTTGCAACGTCGAAGTCAACGTAGCCTACGTCGTTCGTGTTCTCATACACAATCGTGCCCTTCATCGACGTGCCGTCGGCAATGGCCACGTCTAGGGGCTTCTTCGCGGAGCCCACCTCGATGCGCGCGTTCTGGTAGGTGTCGCGCACGAACACCCTCACGTCCACAGTGCCGTCAGCCCGCTTGAGCGGCACGCCGTTGTAGAAGCCGCCCAGCGGATGGAGGTCCAGAAAAATGTGCAGATCGTTGTTGCGCAGGTTCACATC
>JAFXIL010000153.1 GCA_017563185.1 Kiritimatiellia bacterium
CTCGTCGTTGGCGGAGGCGGAGCGGGTGGCGGCATCCAGGGCGGTGGTGGCGGCGGCGGACAGGTTGTCGCCGCGTCGGGCATCGAGCTGACGCCAGGCGCTGATATCGATTTGACCGTCGGAGCGGGCGGAACAGGCGGACAGAATGCCGGCGGAAATGGCGGCAGTTCTTCGTTTCTAGGCTATTCCGCAACTGGTGGCGGTGGCGGGTCCGGCGGATGGAATCCTGGTGCCGGCAAGTCTGGCGCGAATGGCGGAGGCGGTGCGAGGTCGAAAGATGGCGGCGCATCGAGTGTTGTAGGAGGTTACGCGGGCGGGAGTGGCGCCGCGAACGCCGGCGGCGGCGGAGGTGGGGCCGGTGGAGTAGGCCAGAATGGCGGCACGCGCGGCGGAAACTACGGCGGGAACGGCGGCGTTGCGGTTACGAACGACATCACCGGAGAACTAGTTGGCTACGGCGCCGGCGGTGGTGGTTGCGCCGTCTACAACCTTCCCGGCACGTGCGGCCTGGGTGGATGCCTCGACGGCTACGGGGATTCATACCGGAGCTCGTCCGTTCCCGCGACCGCGGGCCGTGACGGCATCGGCGGCGGCGGCGGAGCTGGGTACGGCAACGGCGCGTCCACCGGAGGAGCCGGCGGAACTGGCACGGTAATCATCCGTTACGCGGTGAATGAGACCCAGGTGACGGTTGACTTCTTGGCGCAGGACACAGTCGGATTCGCGCCGCTTGCCGTGCAATTCACTGCGCAGGTCGACAAGCCCAATGGGGCGAATGCCGTCTTGACATGGGATTTCGGAGATGGATCCGCTTCGCTTGAGACTTCGGAAACGACGGTATCCCATACGTATTCGGCTGTTGGACTCTATTCGGTCTCCGTGTCGGTTTCGGCGGCCGGGCAAATAGCCCAGAAGACGATCGCGAACTGTGTAGAGGTCGCAAGCAGGTACATCTACGTCGATAACTCTTCTGAAAACGAAGTCGCGCCGTATGCAACTCCGCAGACTGCGGCAAAGACCATCGACGCCGCGCTCGCGGCCATCAGAACGGCGGGGCAGACGATCCGCGTGATGCCGGGGAACTACGTCCAGCCTTATCCGGCCGTGCTGGACAAGGCCGTCACGGTCATGGGCATGGGCGAATCGCCGACAAACGTCGTGGTCGAGCAGACTGCGCCCATAGTCTACAACGATGACCAGAACAAGGTCACGCGCAACATCTTCACGCTCAACCATGCAGATGCGATTGTCTGCAACCTGACGATGAAGAAGGGCTGGCACCGCATGGTGAGCGCCAACCCCTCCGCAGGCGGAGTGGTCGTCCAGTCGAACGGCGGCACGGTCTCCAACTGCGTCATCACCGGTTGCGTCAGCGCGCGCAACAACCACGGCGCGGCCGGCGCCGATCTCGTTGCGGGCCTCATCACGCACACGCTCATAGAAGACTGTGAGGTTGACAAGCCGAACCTTCCGTACACGCCGCGCCACGGCGGCGCCTCGGGGATCAGGCTCACCGGGAACGGACGTGCCGAGAACTGCCTTGTCCGCAACTGCAACAGGGGCGCCGCGTCCGACCAGTTCCATGCGGTTCTGTTGAACGGAGCCGGCGCGAGGGCGGTCAATCTCACGATAGTCTCATGCGGTTCGAAGTCTTACTCCTACCAGGACTCGGCCGGCGCGACGACGCCTTCGTTCGGACTCTATGTCGCCAACGGACAGGCGGTCAACTGCGTTGTCGCAGACGTGTACGAGTCGGGCGAACCTGCGGTGAACCGCGCCTGGGGAGGCGCGTCGGGGAGCTTCGTCAACTGCGCCACGGACACCGCGGAGGCGATCAACGACACGTGCGTGACGATCTCGACGGCAGACTTCAAAAACTTTGCGACGGGTGACTTACGTCCCAGGTCGGGCGGCCCGCTCGTCAACGCCGGAAACGCGACATGCGGCTTCACGGCGCGAAACACAGACTTCGCGGGAGATGTCCGCGTGTTCGGACGTGCGGTCGACATCGGCTGCTATGAATGCCAGTCGGCCGGACTTGCGATTTTCGTGAGATGAAGATATAAGACAAAGGACACCGCACGATGAGGCTGATTCTTCTATTTGCCGTGATGAGCGCCGCAGCTGCCGCGGCCGCTGCGGACGCAAAGAGCTCCTTTTCGCTGATCCGCGACGGAAAGGGCTTTCTCCAGAAGGGTACTTCGGCCGAGTGGGTGTCGCTCGACGGCGAGAAGGTTCTTAGACTCGGCGGCGGAGCGCCGAAAAAAGACGGGCGCATGACCTGGGCGAAGGTGGATCTTGAACGGTTCCGCGGCCAGGAGTTCGACTTCGTGCTCGTCTACAAGGTTGTTGACGGGAAAAGAGGCGTCGCATCCTGGGACAAGTCCGGCAAGACAAAAGAGCCGTTCCGCCCCGCCTGCCTGAACTGGTGGCGCGAGAATCCCGAATACGCGACATGGATATGGCCGCAGCTCCGCCTGCCGGAGAGCGGAACGACGGACGGCTGGGTAGAGCACCGCGAGCGCCTTTACATTGGACCCGGCGACAATCTCGAAAAGGCGGGCGCGTTCCTTTCAGCCTCGCTTCTTTCCGGCAACCTCTATGTGAAGGACTGGCGCCTTGAGATCCCGAAGCGTCCCTTCATGGACGAAGTTGTCGAAAAGGCCGGCGCGACGATACCGGCCAACTACAGGTGCGCGTATTCGAAAAAGTGGATTGACGGGAAGAAGTACCGAGGCACCGTCGCCATCTGGTCGTTCAAGCCCGAGGACTTTTCCAAGATCGCCGACTGGGGCTGCAATCTCGTGCGCATGTCGCGCTTCCAGCCGCTCAAGGACGACTACGCGAAGCTCGAGGCGAACCTAAGGGTGCTGAAGGAGCGCAACGTCCGCGTGATCTTCGCCCCTGCCGCGCCGGGCGGGAAGGGCAACCGAAAGAAGTACGCGATCTTCAACGACGACGCGATGAAGGATGCCTATCTTCAGGGATGGGAGAAGCTGGCCCGGCATTTCAAGGGGCGCGACGACGTCTGGGCGTTCGGACTTCTCAACGAGCCGTTCCAGGGGCTGTTCGGAAACCCTGGCGACAAGTACACCTACTGGCAGCTGGAGTACGAGGCGATCAAGCGGATACGCGCGATAGACCCCGATCGTCCGATAGTCGCGACCGCCGACGCGGGCGGAAGTCCGCATGACTACGCGCTCGCCTATATGCGTCCGTTCCCGTTCAAGGACGTCTGGTACGAGCTTCATTTCTATTCGCCGCTCGCCTACACGCACTATCAGGTGCTCGGCAGGAATCTCGATCTCTCCAAGCCGGGGCAGGCCTATCCGGGCATCTCGGTCTTCAAGGGTGACAGCTGGGACAAGGCGAAGCTAGAGGCCGTCTTCAGTCAGTGCCTGCCGTTCGCCGAGAAATACGGCGCACGCTATTTTGTCGGCGAGTTCTCGGTTATGCGTCGCATGCCGGGCGGCGATCGCTGGCTTGCCGACGTGAGCGACATCTGCGACAAGTACGTCGACCTCTGGACCTACCATTCCTACGGCGAATTCCACGGTTGGAACCTCGAATACGACGAGGCGTCCCCGTACGAAAAGCCGCAGAAGGTGAAGCCCGGCGAAGAGTCTGCGCGCATGAAGGTCATGAAGGCCCGATGGGCCAGGAACCACTGAGGGGAGGGTGTTGTGATGACGGGTCTTTTTCTCGCGGCGGCGCTTTCCGCGACGCGCGCCGAAATCGTGACGGCCGA
>JAFXIL010000024.1 GCA_017563185.1 Kiritimatiellia bacterium
CCCGCAGCTCCCCGCGGCGTTCCCCAGATCGAAGTAACCTTCGATATCGACCAGAACGGCATCGTTCACGTCTCCGCCAAGGACCTCGGCACCGGCAAGGAGCAGAAGATCACCATCACCGCGGCGAGCGGCCTCTCCAAGGACGAGATCGAGCGCATGCGCAAGGACGCCGAGATGCACGCGGCCGAGGACGCAAAGCGCCACGAGGACGTCGAGACGCGCAACAAGGCGGAGTCCCTCGCTTTCCAGGTGGAGAAGACCCTCAAGGAGAGCGGCGACAAGGTCCCCGCCGACAAGAAGGCGCCCGTAGAGTCCGCGCTCAAGGACCTGCAGGAGGCGCTCAAGGGCCAGGACATCGCCGCCATCAAGACAAAGGAAGAAGCCCTTATGAAGGCGATGGAGCCCGTGGCGCAGGCCATGTACGCCGGTGCACAGGGAGCGGCCGGCGCTCAGGGCGCGCAGGCCGGTGGCTTCAACCCCGGCGCGGGCACGCCTCCGCCGAACGACGGCGGCGCCAAGAAGGCCGGCGACGACGTGGTCGATGCCGACTACACGATGAAGTGATTTGATTGCACTCGAACGCAATCGAAAGCATACGAATGCAATCGACAGCAATCGCAAACCAAAGAAACCGAAAGGAAAGTAACAAATGAAAGTAAGACCTCTGGGCGATCGGGTTCTCGTTGAACCCGTCGAAGAAGAGCAGAAAGTCGGCGACATCTACATTCCCGATGCCGCAAAGGAGAAGCCGATCAAGGGCAAGGTGCTCGCCGTCGGCAAGAAGTACGACAAGGACCACAAGGAACTTCCGTTCGACGTCAAGGTCGGCGACGCGGTTCTGCTGCCGAAATATGGCGGCACCGAAGTGAAGATCGAAGGAAAGAAGCTGCAGCTCATCCGCGAAGAGGACCTGCTGGGCGTGATCGAGAAGTAACAACCAACGGGGAACCCCTGGTTTCCCCGAACCCCTTCAACAAGGAATTATCATTATGGCTAAACAGATCAAGTTCGACGCGGATGCGCGTCAGAAGATTCTCGCCGGCGTTGAGAAGCTCAGCGCGGCCGTCACATCCACGCTCGGCCCCTCCGGCCGCAACGTGATTCTCGACAAGAAGTTCGGCTCGCCGCAGATCACCAAGGACGGCGTGACCGTGGCCAAGGAGATCGAGCTTCCCGATCCCTTCGAGAACATGGGCGCGCAGATGGTGAAGGAAGTCGCCTCCAAGACGAACGACGTCGCGGGCGATGGCACCACCACGGCCACCCTGCTCGCGGAGTCCGTGTACCGCGAGGGCCTCAAGAACCTCACGGCCGGCGCCAACGCGATGGCCCTCAAGCGCGGCATCGACAAGGCCACCGGCGCGGTGGTGGACGCGATCGCCAAGCTCTCCAAGAAGGTGAAGAGCGCCGAGGAGATCGCTCAGGTCGCCACGCTCTCCGCCAACGGCGAGGAGGAGATCGGCAACATCATCTCCGAGGCGATGGACAAGGTGGGCAAGGACGGCACGATCACGGTTGAAGAGGCGAAGACGCTTGAGACCACGCTCGACGTCGTCGAGGGCATGCAGTTCGACAAGGGCTACCTCTCGCCCTACTTCGTCACCGATCCCGAGGAGATGGAGTGCGTGCTCGAGAACCCCTACATCCTCCTCTTCGAGAAGAAGATCTCGAACCTGCAGGACATGCTGCCGCTCCTGCAGAGCGTTGCCAAGACCGGCAAGCCGCTGATGATCATCGCCGAGGACGTCGAGGGCGAGGCTCTCGCCACGCTCGTGGTGAACAAGCTGCGCGGCTCCTTCCAGGTGTGCGCCGTCAAGGCCCCCGGCTTCGGCGACCGCCGCAAGGCGATTCTCGAGGACATCGCGATTCTCACGGGCGGAAAACTCGTCTCCGAGGATCTCGGCATCAAGCTCGAGAACGTCACGCTCGACATGCTCGGCAGCGCCGCGAAGGTCACGGTTGACAAGGACAACACCACGATCGTCAAGGGCAAGGGCAAGAGCGCGGACATCTCCGCCCGCGTCGCCCTCATCAAGAAGCAGATCGAGGAGACCACCTCCGACTACGACCGCGAGAAGCTGCAGGAGCGCCTCGCCAAGCTCGCCGGCGGCGTTGCCATCATCAAGGTCGGCGCTGCCACCGAGGCCGCCATGAAGGAGAAGAAGGACCGCGTTGACGATGCTCTGCACGCCACCCGCGCGGCCGTCGAGGAGGGCATCGTTCCTGGCGGCGGCGTCGCCTACCTGCGTTGCCAGAAGGCCATCGAGACCCTCGGGCTCTCCGGCGACGAGGCCGTGGGCGCCGCCATCGTCGAGCGCGCCATCGAGGCTCCGCTGCGCAAGCTCGTTGAGAACGCCGGCCAGGAGGCCGCCCTTGTGGTGGCCAACGTCAAGGCCAAGAAGGGCTCCGACGGCTACAACGTGCGCACCGGCGAGTACGGCGACCTGCTGAAGTGCGGCGTGGTCGATCCGGCCAAGGTCGTCCGCACCGCCCTCCAGAACGCGGCCTCCATCGCGGGCCTGCTGCTCACCACCGACTGCATGGTGACGGACATCCCCGAGAAGAAGGACTGCAACTGCGGCCATGGCGGCGGCCAGCCCGGCATGGACGGCATGATGTAAGCCGCGCGCGGTTCCATGACCGTGCAAGAGAAGGCCTCGCTCCCCGCTGGAGCGAGGCCTTTTTTTCGTGCGCCGGCGCCAATAGTTTGATATACTTCACCGCATTGCACAGGATTGTGGATGAAAGCATATCTCGACATACTTCGGCTCGTGTGGCCTCTTGCGCTTGGCATGGTGAACAACGCCGTGATGCAGTCCGTCGACCGCGCGTATCTGGCGCGTTTGTCGATGGAGTGCCTTGAGGCCGTTCTGCCCGCCACGGCGCTCGCGTGGCTGTTTCTCGGCTTCTTCCAGTCGGTGGTGGGATACGCCGGCGTGTTTGTGGCGCAGTACCACGGGGCAGGCAGCCGAGCGGCGTGCGTGAAGAGCTACCGGGTGGCTCTGGCGTTCGCCGGGGCGGCAGGGGCGCTGATGCTGCCGATAGCCATGTGGGGCGGAAGACTGCTCGGCCTCACCGGCGCCTCCGCTGGCGTGGTGGATCTTGCCGAAGGATACTTCCGCGTGGCGGCGTTCGGCGGAGTGTTCGTTTTCGGCCACATCGCCGCATCCTCTTTCTTCACGGGGATGGGGCGCACGCGCATCGTGTTCTGGGTGAACCTCGCCGGCAATCTGCTGAACATCCTTCTCGACCCGCTTTTCATCTTCGGCGAGCTGTCGTGCGGAGAGTTCTCGATTCCATGTCTTGGCCTTGGGATGAAGGGGGCGGCGTATGCCACGGTGATTTCGCAGGCAGTTCAGCTTGCGGCGCTGGCCATTGCGGCGAGGCGCGTTACGCGCACAGCCGGAAGGGACGACGCGGACGTTCCTTCGGCGTGGAATCTCGCAAAGCGTGTTTTGCGCTTCGGCCTCGCCTCTGGCGGGTACGAGGTGCTGAACATGCTCTCGTTCACCATATTCGTGTTCGTGACGGGCGGCGTTGGCGGACTGGAACTCGCCGTGTCGAATACATGCTTCACCGTGAACTTTCTTCTCTTCGCGCCGATGATAGGCTTCTCGGTGGGCGCGCAGACGCTCGTTGGGCAGGCGATGGGACGCGGCGACCCGGCGGAGGCCGCGCTTGCGGTGAGGCGCACGATGATTCTCGGCCTCGCGTTCGTTGCAACGCTCGCAACGGTTGTGCTGCTGCTGCACCGCCCGATACTTTCCTTCTATGCGCCGTCCGATCCTGCTGCGCGCTCGCAGTTTATCTCGCTCGGCTTCCGGCTGATGACGCTGATGTTCACGTGGCTGCTGCTTGACTCCGCCGACATGATCTACTCCGGCGCGCTCAAAGGCGCAGGCGATACGCGCTTCGTCTTCTGGTGGATGCTCGTGTGCTCGTTTGCGATCTGGATGCCGCTTGTGTTCATGGCAAGGCAATTCTTCAACACCATGCCGGCGCTGTGGGCCACGATGGTCGCCTACGTGGTGGTGATATGCGCGGGCTCCGCCATCCGCTGGCGCCGCGGCAGATGGAAGACCCACCGGCTCGTTTGACGTAGTTCCGTCACCACCATTTGCGAGGGGCTAGAGTGCGCTGGGGCAGAACGCGGCCGACTAGCGCGAGCGCCGCGATCCAGGCGGCGTACCATGCGATGCACGCGCCAGCCGTCCATGGCTCCACCTCGAACGTCGCGCCAGGAAGCGCAGCCACGCACTTCGACGCGAACGCCATCGTCCAGGTGAGCGCCGCCGCGAAGTTGTTGAGTATCGCCGCAAGCGGCAGGCACACGAGGCTCGCCGCGAGCGCGCCCATGCCGGTCTTCACCATCAGGTGCGCGCACGCCATCACTGCGATGTTCGCGAGAAGCCCGCCTGGCGTGAAGCGCCCGAATGTGCGGGCTGTTATGGGCGCGCCAGCAATCCATGCGGCGAAGGATACGCCTATGCCGGCGCACCATCGGGCGGCGCGCGTGCCCGGGCGGAACCATGGCGATAGCGAACGGGTCCAGTTCATCCACAGCACTATGCCAAGCATGACCGTGAAGGAGAGAGTGCAGCCGATGTCGAACAGCCGCTCGGGCGAGAGGCCATAGACGGCAAGCGCGGTGGCGGACCATGCGGTTAGCGCGTTCGGCCTCCTCCCGAACACTGGCGCCGCAAGCATCAACGCCGCCATCGCGGCCGCACGCACCGCGCTGGGCCTTGCGCCGGTGAGCGCCACGTACGCAGCCACAAGAGGCAGGCACACGAGCCCGCGCGCCCCCTCCGGCACGTCGAGGCGTGCGAGAAGCTTCTCGAGAAAGAACGCCACCACCATCACGTGCAGCCCGGAGATCGCGAAGAGATGTACGGTGCCGGCGTCCGCGAACATGCGCCGTCTCTCCTTCGTCAGGTCGGCGCGGCGTCCCAGCAGAATCGCCCTGTTGAGCGTGGCGAGCTCTTCGTTCCACTCAAGTCCCGCGCCGGCGCGGCGCGCGAGTTCGGCGCCCACGCTCTCCCATTGCGCGCGAGGATTCCACGGCGCGGCTTCAATGACGCGCCGTGCGTCGATTCTGCGCCGTACCCAGAGCGTGCGTCTGTCATAGCGTTTCGACGAATCGGTGCGCCACGAGATCGCGCCGTCGACGCTCCATGTTTCGCCGGTGTTTGGCGGAGGCGCGCCGGGCTGTGCCGGAATCGCCACCGTGAGCGGCATGGGGCCTATGTGCGATGCGAAAAAGATGCGCCATCCGCCGTTCTTCTGACGGCGCGGCTCCGAGACGTTGCCGTCCACCTGCAGTTCCACGGCGCGCTCTGGGCCGTAAATCCCGGCGTTTTCGTCCAGCGCTCTCACGAGCTTTGCCTCGGTGCGCAGTGCGAGCACTACCCCCGCCGCGAATATGGCGGCCCACCGCAGATGCCGCACGCCATATCCCCATGCCGCCGCCAGCGCCACGCCTGCCACTGCGGCGAACCATGGCCATGCATGAGCGACGTGCGGAATTGAGAAACCTGTGGCCTCGCCCGCGATTAGAAGGGCGGCGGCGCACGCGAGGCGGGCGGATGGTGACTGCGGCAGCGAGAGTTGCATCGTCTAGGCCCAGTATGTGCGGTCTAGTTCGCGCCAGGTGCTCGCTTCTAGGACGTGTGTTTCTGTCACGTCGTCGGAATCTGCAAGGTCGGCAACGGTGCGGGCCACCTTGAGAACGCGGTCGTATGCGCGAGCGGAGAGGTCCAGCTGCAGCAGAAGATGGCGCATTCGCTCCTGTCCGGCTGGAGTTAGACGGCAGAATTCGGCGAGGTCGCGCGAGCGCATGTCGGCGTTGCAGTGGATGCCGGGGCGGCCGGCGAAACGGCGGCGCTGGCGTTCGCGCGCCGCGACCACGCGCTCACGTATGGCGGATGAGGGTTCTCCGCGCGGGGCGGACATGAGCTCGCGGAAGGGGACGGGCGGAAGGGAGAGCTGGATGTCGATGCGGTCGAGGAGCGGACCAGATATCTTGCCGCGGTACGCGAGAATCTGGCGTTGCGAGCATCGGCATGTGTGGGTGGGATCGTCGGCATATCCGCATGGACAAGGGTTCATCGCCGCCACTAGCATGAAGCGCGAGGGAAAGTCGCATGCGGCGGCCGCCCGCGATATGGCCACGTGGCCGTCCTCCAGCGGCTGGCGCATCACCTCCAGCACGTTGCGGCGGAATTCTGGGAACTCGTCGAGGAAGAGCACGCCGCGGTGGGCGAGCGAGACCTCGCCGGGGAGTGGGTGCGTGCCGCCGCCGAGAAGACCGCAGTCGCTCACGGTGTGGTGCGGGGCGCGGAATGGACGGCGCGTCACGAGGGAGCGTCCGCCAAGAAGTTTACCGGCCACGGAATGTATGCGCGTCACCTCGAGGGCCTCTTCGGGGGTTAGTGGCGGAAGGATGGATGGAATGCGCCGCGCGAGCATTGTCTTGCCGGCGCCGGGCGAGCCGATCATGAGCACATTGTGCCCGCCGGCGACGGCCACTTCCAAGGCGCGCTTGGCGAACTCCTGTCCCTTGACGTCGGCGAAGTCGTCGGCGTCGGCGTCGTTTTCCGCCACGAGCGCGGCGAGGTCGCGGAAGACCGGGTCGATCCTGAGCGCGCCGGTGAAGAAGTCCGCCGCCTCGCGCAGCGAGCGGACTGGATACACGTCGATTCCCGCAACCACGCTCGCCTCTGCGGCGTTCTCCGCCGGAACGAGAATCCCTTTCTTTCCTATTCTCCGCATCTCAAGCGCGATCGGCAGGATGCCCTGCGCGCGGCGCACTTCGCCGGAGAGGCCAAGTTCGCCCGCGAGGGCGAATTCGCCTAGTTCGTCGGCCTTGATCTTTCCCGTTGCAGCGAGGAGCGCGACGGCAATCGGCAGGTCGTAGATCGGACCCTCCTTGCGAAGGTCGGCCGGCGCGAGGTTGACGGTCACGTTCGCCTCGTGCTTCTTGAAGCCGGAGTTGACGATTGCGGTCGATACGCGATCCTTGGCCTCCTTCACCGCCTGGTCGGGCAGGCCCACGATCGTGAACTGCGGCGCGCCGTCGCATGAGCACACCTCGATCTCGACCGTGCGAGCCTCCACTCCGTTCACTGCGCCTGAATGACATTTTGCAAGCATTTTCCGTTTCTCCTTTTGCGGCGGGCGACACCGCGCGCCGATGAGAAAATGATAGCGCAAAACGAGTGGAGAAATCAAAGAAACAAGTGCAAGTTCTTTGTGTGCCAAATGCAAGCAAAATGCAAACTCTCTTTGCATTTCCTTGACATTTCTCTGGAGACTGTCCCCATTGAGTTACTCCGGAGGCTGTCCCCATTGAGTTGTCGCAGTGGATTGTACCGCAAAAACGCCGCTCCGGGCGTCACTTTACATAGAAGGATTCCCTAGTTTTGGAATGTCTGCGCGAGAAAACCTTGCGGGCGCATCCGCGAATCGCGCAGCGACTGCGAGACGCGGTGCGCCATCTGCCGACCTAGCGCGACTTGTTGCCCTGCTCGCGGCGCAGACGCTCGAGCGCCACCTGCACGGCGCATGGCGTCTCCTTGTCCGTCCAGTCCTGCGACTCCACCCACTCTTCGGCGGCGAAGAGTCGCTGCGCGGCCTCCTCGTAGGAGATGCCGCCCAGCTCGACGAGCAGGCGGATGCCGCGGTCGATGAGCTTCTTGTTGGAGATGGAGACCCAGCTCATCCAGTTGCCCGCCACGCGTCCCATCGCGGCCATCGTGCCGGTGGAGAGGCAGTTGAAGGCGAGCTTCACGGCGAGGTGCTTCCAGATTTCGAGCGGAGAGTCGGCGATGTCCGTCTTCACCCAGATGCCGTCCGTGCGACAAGGGCCGATGTGGAACTCGATCCGCTCGGGCCAGTCGGCCGCGAGACGGTTTGCGGCGGCCATGTAGGACGCGGGCTTGTCGCCCACGGTGAGCATGACGGCGGCGGCGCGCTCGTAGCCGCCGATGCGCTCGGGGGAGGGCTCGTTGCCGATCATGTAGGTGACGAGGTCGGAGTACTTTATGAGCGGCGGCGAGTCGATGAACCGCTGAGGCATGCCGAGCGACCGGGCGTCGGCGGCGGTGAAGTCCAGGCAGCGCGGATGGCGGCGCAGCATCTCGTTCCAGCATTCCACCGTGGGGTACAGGGGGTTCTTCACGAACGCCCATGACTGGGCGAGGCGCCTGTCGCGGCTGGAGCGGAGTGGCGGCAGCATGAAGGTGGGCGAGCGCTCGGTGTTGTCCGTGAAGAGGTCGAGCATGCACTTGTCCGCAAGGTACGTGATGCGCCCGTGCTTCTCGTAGACGCCCTTCTCGAACTCGATCGCCTTCACGAGTCCGGCGCGGCCGCCGGGCGACTCGAGGCCGGCGAGCAGGTTCTCGAAGGCGAGGGTGTAGTCCTGCGCCGTCTCCTTGGCGAAGCGCGGCAGCACGCGGCAGAGGGCGGCCTCGAGGGCGCACGAGCCAAGCAGCTGCTCTGAGCTCGTGGCCTGCATTCGCGTGGAGCCGGCGAGCGACATGGAGCCGCAGTAGATGTCGATCACCGTCACCTTCGGATTGTCGATCGCCTCCCGGCAGCGGTCGAGGCGGGCGCGGAGGATGTCGGCCGGGTTGTTGAAAACGAGGAAGCACTTCGCGCCGTGTTCGGCGGCGTACTTGAGGGTGCCGAGCACGGACGACGTCTCTCCGCCCTCCGTGATGGCGACGAACGTGTCGCCTTCGCCCACGCCAAGGGCGGCCGCCTGGCGACGGCCGCCCTCCGCGAAGTCCTCGAAGAACTCCACTGAGCGGATGAGCGCGAAGTCGCCGCCCGTCATGATTGAGGCCGACCTGTCGGCGAGGGCGCGCTCCGCGGGCGTGAGCTCCGCCGCGCGGCGGTGGAAGAAGTCGCGCCACATCGACTCCAGAAGGATGGAGAGGCGTCCGGTCGCGCCGCACCCGGAGAAGATGATTCGCCCCCTCTTCGCCTGAAGCGTCTCCACCATCGAGGAGACGAGCTTCTCGAACTCCTCGCCGGCGAACACGTGGCGCATCGTTATAGGCATCTGGCGGTCGCCGCGCTGGAGGCACTGCACTCCCGCGAGCGTGGAACGCCTGAAGTCGTCCTCGAGCGTCGCCGTGATCGGATTCGACTGCTCCGTCGGCAGGAAGCCGAGGTGGAACTGCTTCTCGTTGTCTATGAAGTCCCGGGCCTTGGCACGCGCCGCCGCCGAACACTCGAACGCGCCGGACGACATCGCTGGAACCAGCGCCGCCATCGCCACATGGACTGTCTTTGCCGCCATTGAACGAAATAATGTTTTCATGTGATGCATTATACCAAAAACAACGCCCCCGCGCCAGCATCGACGAAAATGCGGAGAAATTCCAGAAAGGAGCTGGGGGGGGGTAATTGACTCTGGCGTTTTAGTGGCAGCACGGGCCCAGAGAAACGCACGCCTTCTGAATGTCACGTATTATTCACAAATCAAGAATTGCATCTTGTCTTATTGTTCATTACGTTAGAAGGTGATATAATACAACCAAATCGTGTCTATGTTTTTCCGCGTTCGCAGCGTGGAAAGTGACACGTGGTGTGGTGGCCGTAAACGTGGAGAAACTAGTATGAAAAAGAGGTTCGGTATTGCATTGGCGCTTATGGCGCTTTGCGCATCTTCTGCTTTTGCGCTTGATCCGGCGCAGTTTTCCAAGACGTGTACTATAACGCTCGCAGGCTACACGGGTTCAGCTTCCCTTGCCGACTTCCCGGTGCTAGTGAGGCTCTCAAGCGCCATAGAGGGATTCAGCTATGCCGACGTCATGCAGGGCGGCGCGGACATCTGCTTCACCGATTCCAGCGGCAACCAGCTTGCGCACGAGATCGACACGTGGAACGACGCCGGAGAGTCGCTTGTTTGGGTGAAGGTGCCGTCGCTCTCCGGAACCACAACGCAGATACGTCTCTACTACGGTTCCGGAACGGCAACTGCAAACACGCCCGCAGCCGTGTGGTCCAGATACGCGACGGTAGTGCATGGCGGCGCATCTCCCTTCGACTCCTCGCCGAACGCCCGCACCGTCACCGTGGGGCCCAACACGATCGCGATCGAGGACGGCCGTCTGGGCGCGGCCAACTTCATCACGAACCGCGTCAAAGACGCAGCCGGAATCTTCGTGGCGAACCCGCAGGCCGTCATGACGGACACCACGCGCTTCACCATCAGCGCATGGTTCACTGAGGAGGAGTCCAGCCAGACGCACATCCTCTTCGGCAGCATGAACGCCTGGAACACGGTGGGCTTCCTCATCCTGAACGAGGCCGGACGCGAGCTCTCGTTCACGGCGAGAGGCGCGAGCGGCGATGGCAGCGGCCACAAGAGAGCCGGCTGGACGTGGACGCCCGGCGAGTGGAGGCATGTGGCCGTCACTTACGACAGCACCACCGGCACCAGCTACTACAACGGCGCGCAGCACTTCACCGCAACGATCCCTGCAGTGGGCAATCCCGAACGTGAATTCGGCTTTGGAAACTACGGCGCCGGAAATCATGACGACCATCTTTTAGGCAGGCTTGACGAATGCCGCGTCTTCAACGGCGCCGCCACGGCGGACTGGGTTAAGGCGGAATACGACAGCGTGGCCAATCCCTCCTTCGCCGTATTCGGGGCCGTGCGAAGCACCGCCGACGTGCAGCCGACCGTTGTCAAGATAGGCGCCGTTTCACAGACGTCCGAGTCAGTGCACGTGGCCGGACTTCTCGAGGCGATGGGAGACGGGGTGACGAGCGTGACCGTGTCTCTCTGCTGGGGCCTCACCTCGGCGCTAGAGGGCGCACCCGTAGTGGTGGGAGCCTACACGGGGCTTTCGCAGCTGGGCGGCGACCTCGCAGGCCTTTCTGCCGGAGAGCGCTACTACGCCGCCTTCAAGGCAGTGAATTCGCTTGGCGCAACGGCATGGTCCGAAACGACCGTCTTCTACTTCGGCGCGGAGCAGCTG
Source organism: Kiritimatiellia bacterium (assembly GCA_017563185.1). Classification (GTDB taxonomy): domain Bacteria; phylum Verrucomicrobiota; class Kiritimatiellia; order RFP12; family UBA1067; genus RUG572. The sequence goes on from JAFXIL010000024.1 coordinate 10,995, forward strand.
TGGCGTCCGCAGTCCGAATCCGACACCTGGGCCTCCGCCGCATGGCAGCTTGCGAACGGCGCGTTTGCGGGCGGCGAGATAATGACGTTCATACCCGGCGCCTCGGCTCGTTTCGACGGGGCGGAGACCGCGCACCCCGCCGTGGTGGCGGTGCCGGCGGAGGTCGCCGCTGCGAAGGTGACGGTGGCTGGCTCGCGCGACTACACGCTCGCCGGCGAGGCCATCGACGCGCCGCTCGTGGCGAAGATGGGATCGGGCACGCTTACTCTGGCCGGCAAGGGATTCAAGGATCCCGACGAGATCGTGATCTCGGGCGGCACAGTGCGCCTCGATCCGCTGTGCGACCGCTATGTGCTCGGCACGCGTGCGACGCCGGTGAGAATCAGCGGCGGTTCGCTCGACATCTGCTCCACCAACTACAACGACCACAACGTGTCGTCGCACGCGAAGCGCTTCATCGTGAAAGGAACGGGCGACGGCGAGGGAGTGGGCGTGATATACAACAGCGGCGAGGCGAACGCCGCCGCGGCGCTGCACACGTTGGAGCTTGAGGGGGATACGCTCATCGGTGCGCCGTTCAGCAGGCGCATGGATCTGCGTCCGCTCACCGGCAGCCCCAACGGAGGCCGTCCGCGAATCACCGGCCCGGCCGACGCCACGCTCACCGTGGTCGGCAAGCCCACTACCACGGAGGCGCCCACCGGCAACGACACGCTCTGCCTGATCGACACGGACGTGGACGTGGGATGCGTGCGCGTGACAGGCGGCACGATGCTCTCGTTTGAAGCTGCCTCCATGATGGCCGCCGGCAGCCGCCTTGCGCTTGCCGACGGGGAGTTCCGCCTGTGGTCGCTCGCCAATCCGTTTACGGCGCCCATTGCTGCCGAGAGAGGCGCCAACCTCTTTGGCACCGGAAGCGGCACAGCCGTGGTGGAGGGACCGATCGCGGTGGATCCCTCGGCAACCCTGAGCCTCGGCCTTGGCGGGCGCACGATATACCGCGGCGGCATTTCAGGCGGTGGCGCAGTTGACGTCACGCTTGGCTACCACATGATCGCGAGCGACTTCGAGAGGGATTCCGTGAACGTGAACGGCACCGACGCCAACGCGCCGAACGCTGCGCTGTTCATCGGCGACGCCGCCACATCCTCCGGCGTTGAATTCAAGACCCCTTCTGCGGTGACGCTTGGCAATGCCGGCATGTTCGGCCTCGCCCCCGTCACCAACACCACCTACCGCAATCTCCAGGTGAGCGGCGATGGCGCGTTCAACCCGTGCTTTGTGGAAACGGCCTCGAGCGTGACGGCGCGCATAGAGAATACGGAAATGACGCTCGACTCCATCCGCATGGGCACCGGCGACAAGAAGTCGGCCGGATATGCCGTGCTGGGCAATGGCGTGGACATCACGGTTAAAAAGATCTACCTGGGCGACTGCGGCAGCACGCCTGGCCCCGCCACGCTCACGCTCGAGGAGGGATCCCGCGTGACCGTGAACTGGGAGGTGATCATTGGCCGCTGGGGCGGATGGAGTCCGGGCACGCTGCACAAGATCGTGGTGGACGGCGGCGAGCTCGAGACGTTCAGCGACGTTATTCGCGTGGGCTACGACACCTGCTACGGTGAGCTCTGGCTGAACAGCGGAGTGCTCTCCCCGAGAGGACTCGACCTCCGCTACAGATGGGACAACGGCAACGGCATGACCATCACGAACACCATCAGCCGCGAACTCTTCGTGATGAACGGCGGCACGCTTAATCTCGGCCAGCTCGGCTTCAACACTCAGCGTGCGATTCCCCTTGCCCCCGTCGCTTGGCTTGGCGGCGGCACTGTGCGCAACAGGCATCCATCCAATGACGAAGGAGCCGGCTGGAGCATGCGCCACAAGTACCTGCACATGGCGTTCGAGACGTGGGGCAGGTTCGAGGGGCCGCAGAGCGTGGAGCCCAACATGCTCGTGATCGACCTAGACGGCAAGAAGAGCGACTTCCGCACGGCAATCCAGGGCAACGGCAACGTCACGCTCAGGGGCGGCGGCGAGTTCACGGCCGACGTCGACGTGAAGGGCGGCGTGAACGGCAGCTGGAAGATCGAGAACGAAGGCGTGAACGTGCTCAAGAACGTCGCCGGCTTCGCGGGCGGTCTCGCTCTAGCCCCGAACGTGACGGTGACGCTCGACATTCCAGACGAAGAGCACATCGCCGGCGTGAACATATTCAGCGCCACGGCCAGCCGCACTACGTCGCCCACGCAGGACGAATTCGCCTCGGCCGAATGCGGCGCGCCCTGCTGGTTCGCCGACATCACCCCTCTCACCACGCTCACCCCGACGCCTCTTTACACGTCGTTCCGCTTCGAGGGCGACTTCTACGTGGAGAACGCCGGCAGCTACACGTTCTGCTGCACCTACGACGACGAGCTCGCCTTCTGGGTTGACGATTTCGAGGTGTGCAGAAACGCCGCGTGGAACGGTTACGGAAGGGGAGCGATCAGCCTTGCGCAGGGCTGGCACAAGTTCAAGCTCGTGGCGAAGGACCTTGGCGGCGGCGCAGGCCCCAATTCGGCCGAGTGGTCTGCCAAGAAGATGGCGATAGGCTGGCACTTCGGCGAGACGACGAGCGAAAGCGCGGCAGACTACGAGCCTTTCGACTCGAAGTCGTTCCGCATGCGCCCGGGCACGTCAGTGCGTCTCGTGCGCAACCTGATAGGGCAGGGCGCATACACGGACGCATGGACTGATCCCATCTACACCGAAAGCCGCGTGCTGAACACTCTCCAGGTAATCCACGACGTCAACTGGGCTCTTGGCAAGAAGGCGGTGTGCGAACTCTCCGGGTGGTTCCTCGTCGAGAAGGGCAAGGGCGGGGAATGGTTCTTCAACGGCGTGTACGACGACCGCATTTCGCTCAAGATCGACGGCGAGACCGTGCTCGAGACCACGGCGTACGCAACAGCCGCCACCGGCAGCATCAATCTTGAGCCTGGCTGGCATGCGTTTCAGGTGCGCACGTTCGACTATGGCGGCGGCATATCCAGCACCCGCGGAGACGCGCTGAACTACAGCGTGGGCGGCGGCGAGGCAACGCCGTTCGACGAGCGCACGCTGCGCATCTCCGCAACGCCATACGGACGCATTGCGGGCGTTCTGGCGCTCGGCGAAGGGGCTTTTCTCACGAATGCGGCGTCCACGCCGTGCGCGGTTGAAGCCACGCTCTCCGGCACTGGCACGCTTGACGGGCAGTTCGTGCTGCGCGGCGCAACTTGGGAGCTCGAGGGAGTGGCGCGCTCTTCCAGCCTGAAGGGCGTCACCTTCTCGAACTCTCCCGCCAACGCGCTCGCCGGGCTGGGCAAGATCAAGGTCGCCTTCGACGCAAAGCCGCTGCGCAGCCGCTACATGGTGGGGCCGGCGCTCGGCCTCACCGGCGCCGAGGAGGTTGGCGTTGAGGCCACCTACATCGACGCGGGCGTAGTGAAGCCGTATCCCGACGTGAAGCTGCGCGTAGAGAATGGTGTTCTCTACTTGGTGAACACCAAGCCGGCCGGCATCACCGTGCTGATGCGTTGAAGTTGTGCTATCCCACGAACCACAACGGAAGCATCTTCGCCATATCCGAGAACAACAACATCGTCGAGCTGGGCAACGTGCCCCCGCCCGTGCGCATCGCAATCCAGACCGGAATGCTCCGCGCGTGGCGCAACGTCTCAACGGTGCTCTTCTTCCGCTAGAGACTGGCGAAGATCGCGCAGAGCGAAATGATGGTAGGGACGGCTCACCAAGCCGTCCGCAAAGGCGCGCCAATGGCTAGTCCAAGGCGCGCCATTGCGGCAGTTTGGAGCGGACAGGAAGCCCGTTCTCCCAGAAGCGTGCGGAATTATGGTATGAAGCGCGAGAGATTTTGATATAATATTACGTGGATTTCAAACCACAACAGAATAAGAACAGGAGACGATAATGAACGTTGGAGTATTCCTCTGCCTCGAACCCTACACGTCGCTCGAGAACAATCTGCGTCTTGCGCACGAGTATGGCTTCACGCATGCGGACATCACCGACACGCACTCGAGCGGCAGCATGTTCGCGAGCGCCGGGCTCTCCGCCTCGGTGAGCCTCGACGACAACCCCTTCGAGATACGGCGCATCTTCGAGCGCAACGGAATGAAGATCATGACCCTCAGCGCCCATGCGCTGCTCCTTGAGCCCTCCTCCCCCGCCAACTACGCCACCGCCGAGATTATGAAGGCCATCAAGTTCGCCGCCGGCGCGGGCATCGAGTACGTGATCACCACCGAGACCTTCGCCAAGAGCGAGTGGGCGAAGTCCCTCACCTACAAGGAGAAGGTGTTCATCGCCGCGGAGAAGTTGTACAATCCCTGCAAAATGGCGGCGGACTACGGCATCAAGCTCTGCCTCGAGCAGCATGGCCCGCTCACCGACACTATCGACGGCATCGCCGACATAATGGACCGCCTCGGCAATCCAGACTCGCTCGGCGTCAATCTCGACACCGGCAACAGCTGGCTCGGAGGCACCAATCCCGTGGATCTCGCCAAGAAGTACCACGACAAGATCTACCACATCCACTGGAAGGACCTCGGCGAGGAGTGGCTCCCCAAGCGCGGCACAGTGTTCGGCTGTGGCTTCTCCACGATCGAGGTGGGCACTGGCTGCATTGACATCGCCGGCGTGATAGAGGTCCTCAAGGACAACAAGAACATCAAGTACTCCACGCTTGAGGTGGGCGGCAGCGCGGAGCTTCTGCGCGCAAGCGCCAAGTACATCGAGGACCGCTGGAACGCCTAGCGTACCCTTGTTTCTTCTAAGGACAGCATAGAATTCAACGAAAGCAGTGACGCAGAATATGGCAAGCAAAGCTTCAATGATGGATTTCGCCTCGCTCCTCGACAATCAGCTCAAGAGCTACCGCAGGGGCTTCAACCCGGGCGACACGGTGAAGGCGCGTGTTGTTACGGTTGGCGAGGAGTACGTGACCTTGGACGTGAACGCCAAGAGCGTGGGACTTCTTCCGGTCTCGGACGTCCTCGACGAGGAGGGCGAGCCCACCGTGCGCCGCAACGACGAGATCGAGGTGTCGTTCGTCGCGATGCAGCGCGACGCCTTCCTCTTCGCGAAGGCCGACGTCGCCTCCTCCGCCGCCGTTGCCGCCATAGACCAGACCATCCAGCACGCCTTCAACAACCACCTCGCCCTCGAGGGCAAGGTGGTGAAGGAGGTGAAGGGCGGCTATGAGGTCACCGTGGCAGGCCATCGCGGCTTCTGCCCCTACTCGCAGATCGACCGCTCCCGCCGCCAGCTGCCGCCCGGCGCCGAGAATCCCTACGTAGGCAAGACGTTCTCCTTCCTCGTGCAGGAGTACGGCGAGGACGAACGCGGCGCCAACCTCATCGTGAGCCGCCGCGCCGTGCAGGAGAAGGAGCTGCAGCAGGCCAAGGACTACCTGCGTGACACGCTTGCAGTCGATCAGACGCACAACGGCACAGTGGTGAAGGTGCTCGACTTCGGCGCGTTCGTGGACCTCGGCGGAGTGGAGGGGCTTGTGCCTGCGCGCGAGATTTCCTGGGACAAGGTCGTGAAGCCATCTGACTTCGTGAAGGAAGGCGACCTCGTGACCGTGAAGGTGCTCGCCCTCGACTGGGAACGCGACCGCATATCGCTTTCGATTCGCCAGACGCAGGCGAAGCCCCTAAAGCCGCGCACGCCAGAAGAGCTCGCCGCCGAGGCGGAGGCGAAGGACGTCGAGGACTGGATGGCCGCCAACGAGGGCAAGACCGACTCGTTCTCAAACATCGGCTCGGCATTCGACGGACTCAAGTTTGGCTAAGATGGAACCGCTGGCAAAGCTAGAGTGGCACGAGGGCGTGCTGAAGGCGTCCAGCCCCAACCTGCCGCCGCTTGCGTGGACGCGTCCGGCGGATCTCGCCGAGGCTCGCCTTGAGATCGAGCCGCCCGTCGCTTCGCTCGCTCTTGAGGACGGCAAGGACCTTCTCACTGCGGCGTTCGCCGTAGTGCCGTTCGTGCGCGAACCGCTGCCCAAGCCGTCCTTCGGCCCCGGCGTTACGCCCGCCGCGCGCGAAGCTTTTCTCGTCTTCACCGGCCAGAACGCATCCTCGCAGCGCGCCGATGCATTCCGCGTGATGCGAGGCGAGCCGGGAGACTTCGTGGTGTGCGCCCGC
>JAFXIL010000154.1 GCA_017563185.1 Kiritimatiellia bacterium
GAACTTCTCGCTCTACACGCCGAAGCGCAAGGTGCGCGACTACGTGCCCGCCGTGGATTCCGAAGGGACGGTCGGGTTGTTCGACGCCGTTACGGGGCAGTTCCAGACGAGCGCGGCGACGGCGTTCACCGCCGGGCCGGACCGCGACGCCGCCCGCCGCGGCTGGGTGCGATGCGTCTCAGAAGAGGCGTACACCGCGAGCGACACCACGCCCGTCACCGCCGCCTACACCGGCCTGGGCGCCGATCCCCTCGACTTCTCCGACGCCGCGAACTGGGCCTGCACGAACGTGTACGGCAATGCGCTCGACGGCGCGGTGCCGACGGCCGAGACGGCGGTAACGGTGTCCGGCGAGACGGCGTTCGCCGTGACGAACGGCGCGGCGATGCCGGCCTGTGCGAGCTTGACGTTTTCCGACGCCATGCCGACAAACGTTCTGGACTGGCGTGGACTCGACTTCTCCAAGGTGACGGCGAACTCCATAATCGACGTTAGAGGCCGCACGCTGTTCCTCGTAGACGAGTCGAGTGCCGCATTGAGCGCGTTCACCATCACCGACAGCTCGCATGGAGAACCCGGCACGGTGCGCATCTCGGTGGCGTCCGGCGCGACGCTCGCCAACGGTGGCGTTGCGCTTACGGGCAACCTGAAGCTGCGCAAGGAGGGCGAGGGCGTATTCTCCGCCGCGAAGGCCGGGCAGACGTACACGGGCGGTACGGATGTGATTGCCGGAACCATCCGCGTCGAGTCGTCCGGCGCAAGCCATTTCGGTTCTGGTTCCGTGGTCGTCCCGACAGGAGCGACCTACGACGCCTACGGCAACAACGACTCGTCTGTGAGCATTGTCCTTGCCGGCGGAAGAATCACCAACACCGGAGGCAACGCCACGCTTCCTTCGGCGCTTGCGCTTGAAGAAGATTCCGTTCTCGAGTTTGCCGTCCTGTCATCGACGCACGACATGTCCATGCCGTCCGGAGCCGTGTGGAATCTCGGCGGAAAGACGCTTTCCGTTGTCATGGACGGCACCGATCCCGACCTGAACGTGAAGGACGTGACGATTTCCAACGGAACGTTCACCGTCGCGGTCAACACCTACGGCGGCGTGACAAAGGGCTATGTGCAGATCTACAAGCTGCGCGGCGGGGACGGACTCAATCTCGACCTCGGCAATACGTGCCTGCGTCTTGCCACGACCGGGGTCGCAAATTCGCAGGTCCGGGACTTCACGGCAAATCCGCCAGACCAGGCGAGTGTCGTGTACAGCCACTCGACGAACAGGATGCAGATCTACGGCGTCTATACGCCGCAGACGGTGCGCGGTTTCAACATGACGATGATGGACGGTTCGACGCTCGACCTTTCGCAGTGGTCCGGCGCGTACAACTGCGTTTTCACGAATCCCAAATACGCCGGTAGCACCGCAAACACGCTCTGCGACCTTCAGTTTGCCGCCGGAACAGTGACCGTGAACCTAGATGGGCGTAGGGACTTGAGGGAGATCGCGAACGCCGAAAGCCCCTACATCGTCAGATGGACGACGAGGCCCGCCGACACGGTGTCGTTCGTCCTCGACGACGACACGAAAAACCACGGCTTCAAGGTCGAGGTCTGCGACGAGGGCCTGAAACTCTGCGCGAGCTGCGGCACGGTCGTGATCGTCCGCTGACGCGGGATTTCTGGTCAAAGGAGATGTGAAATGAAGATGGCGAAGTGGTTTATGGCGGCGGCGGTGGCGGCGGCGGCGAATCTGCACGCGGGCGACGCGGAGTCTCTCTTCGGAGGGGCCAAGTGGATCGAGCAGCCGGCGGAGTTGAATGCGGCGGCGCCGCGTTTCTCGACGACATTCAAGGTCGAAAGGGACGGCCCGGCGGAAATCGCGATCTGCGGTCTCGGGCAGTATGTGGCGACTCTCAACGGAAAGCCGATCGGCCGTGGCGACGAGTTCAATCTCCCAGGCTGGACTCGCTCGACGAAGACGTGCTTCTACAACGTGTTCACGCCCGTTCTCAAGGCCGGTGCGATCAACACCCTGGAAATCACGCTGGGCAACGGAATGTACAACGTGCCCAGGCCGGGGAAGGGGCTGTACACGAAGTTCGTGGGAAGCGAGGGCGAGAAGAAGCTGATAGTGGGCGGCGTCGTGAAGTCGTCTGTGGAAGGATGGAAGGTCTCGCCCAGCGAAGTCGTGCGCACGCACGTGTATAGCGGGGATGATATTGACCATCGGGTGGTGGCTGGCGGCGGTCGCGGGGCGACCGCCCTACCAGTTTGCGCGGAGGCGCCGAAGGGGAAGTTGAAGGAGGCACCGTTTGTGTGTCGGTTGCAGGAGGTGCATAAGCCGGTGCGGACGATGCGCGTCTCGGACGACGAGCTGACGGTTGATTTTGGGCAGAACGCGGCATATGTGCCGACGGTCGTCGCGAAGGGTCCGCGCGGGAGTCGCGTGGAGATTGAGTTCTCCGAGATCCCGCTCCGTCCCGGCGAGACGCGCATCACGAAGAGGCCGGGCGGCTACCACGGCACGGTCGCGCGCTGCGCGTTCACGCTCGCAGGCACGGGCGACGAGTCGTTCACGCCGCCGTTCTTCTACTACGGCTTCCGCTACATGAAGGTGCGTCTGTTCGCGGCGGGCGGCGCGCCCGGTGATCGCGCCCTGCCGGAGCTTGTTTCCACGTCCGCGCGCGTGGTGATGGCTGACGTTCCCCGCGCAGGCACTTTCAAATGCTCGATCAAGCTCTTCAACCAGATTCACGACATCTGCTGGTGGGCGCAGCGCTCCAACATGCAGAGCGTGTTCACCGACTGCCCTCACCGCGAGAAGCTCGGCTGGCAGGAGCAGGACCACATCCACGCCGAACAGATCCGCTGGGGTTGGAACGCGGACGCGATGTTCGCGAAGACGTGCATGGACCTTGCCGATTCGCAGCTTGCGAACGGGATGGTTCCCGACATCGCGCCGGAGTACACCGTGTTCCGCGGCGGCTTCCGCCATTCGATCGAATGGGGTTCGTCGATGATCCAGATTCCGTGGCAGCAGTACGTGTGGACAGGCGACGCGTCGCTCATCGGCGCTTACTGGGACAACATGGTCGCCTACCACAAGTACATCCGCGCGCAGTCGCAGAACGAGAAGCGCGGGAAGTTCATCACGCCCGGAGGCCTCGGCGACTGGTACCAGCAGACGGTGTCCGCCGAGAAGCGCCCGCAGCGCAAGACTTCCATCGACTTCACCGCGACGGCGTTCTACTACCTCAACGCCGCCACGCTTGCGAAGTGCGCCGACATCCTTGGCAAGAAGGACGAAGCTGCCGCGTTCCGCGAGGAGGCCGCGAACATCAAGAAGGCGTTCAACGCGAAATGGTGGAATCCGCAGGGACACTACTATGAGAACAATTCGCAGACCGCGAACTCGATGGCGCTTGCCTTCGGGCTCGCCGATCCCGCCGAGACGGCGGAGATCGTCGCAAACATCGTGGAGGACGTTCGCGGGCGCGGCGCGGTGGGCACTGGCGAGATCGGCTATCCGTATCTACTCCAGGTGCTCGCGGAGAACGGCTGCAGCGACGTGATCTTCGAGATGACCGCAGACGACACCAAGCCCGGCTACGGCTACATGATCCGGCTGGGGAACACGACCTGCCACGAGGCGTGGGACTGCCGCGAGGGTTCCTCCTTCAACCACTTCATGATGGCCGACATCGTGAACTGGTTCTACGGATCGCTCGCCGGAATCAGAATCGTCGAGCCCGGCTTCAGAAAGTTCATGGTCGCGCCGAACTTTCACAAGGGGCTTGACTGGGTGAAGGCAACGCACAAGGCGGCGACTGGCGAGATCAAGGTGGAATGGCGGCGCGAGCAGGGCAAGGTGCGCGTAGTGGTGGTCGTTCCCCCTGAAACGAGCGCCGTCGTGCGCCTGCCCGGCCTCGCCGACGCGGTGCAGAATCCTGGTGAAAAAGAATATTCCGTTTCTTTATGATTGACTTTTCGCCCGAAAAAGAGTATAAATACATGGGAAAAGGCACTCATTAGGAGCACACATGGCAACGAACAAGTATCTTGACGCCTTCATGAAGGCGTTCCCCTTCGAGGGGCTGACATACGACGACGTCACGCTCGTGACGCAGTACGCGGATTTTCTGCCCGACGACGCGTCGCTCGAGACGAAGCTCACGTCGCGACAGACCATGAAGGTGCCGTTCATCTCAGCTGCCATGGACACCGTGACCGAAGCGCCGATGGCGATCGCCATGGCCCTTGCCGGCGGCATCGGCGTTATACACAAGAACCTTGAGGAGGCCGACCAGGCCGCGCAGGTCGCGAAGGTCAAGAACTACCTGAACGGCCTCATTGCCAAGCCCGTATGCTTCCACGAGCACGACGACATCAGCTTCCTCCGCGCGGAAAAACGCCGCCTGGGCCTCAAGTTCAACGGCTTCCCCGTGCTTGACGACCAGGAGCGCCTCGTGGGCATGATATCGGGCTCCGACATGCGCTACGCGCCAATGAACGCCGTCACGCTGGCCGAGGTGATGCAGAAGGATCCCATCACCGCACGCCCCGGCACCACGCTCAAGAAGGCGTACGAGATCATGCGCGCCAACAAGATCGGCAAACTGCCGCTAGTGGACAAGGCCGGTCGCGTGGTGGGGCTCTACTCCTTCACCGACGTGCAGCGCCTCGTGGAGAACAAGAACCCCACCTACAACTGCGACGACCAGTTCCGCCTGCGCGTCTCCGCTTCGGTCTCCGGCGGGAAGGGCGACCTCTCGCGTATGGAGAAGCTCGCCGCGGCGGGAGTTGACGTGGTGGTGGTGGATTCCGCGCATGGCCACTCGAAGGGCATCATCGAGATGACGAAGTACATCGCGAAGCACTATCCAAAGGTGGACGTTATCGCGGGCAACATTGCGACGGGCGAGGCCGCCGTGGCGCTCGCCAAGGCTGGCGCGCACGCCGTCAAAGTTGGCATCGGCCCAGGCTCCATCTGCACCACGCGCGTTGTGTGCGGCGTTGGCATTCCGCAGCTCACCGCGGTGTACAACGCCGCCAAGGCGCTTCGCGGCACGGGCGTGGCGGTAATTGCGGACGGCGGAATCAAGCTTTCCGGCGACGTGCCGAAGGCTCTCGCGGCTGGAGCGGACAGCGTGATGCTCGGCTCCGTTCTCGCGGGCACTGACGAAAGTCCGGGCGAGAAGATCTACGCGAACGGCAGGCAGTACGTGGTCTACCGCGGAATGGGTTCCATGGCCGCTCTCAAAAACGGCAAGGGCTCTCGCGCGCGCTACTTCCAGGACAACGAGAGCGAGGATGACCTCGTGCCGCAGGGCATCGAGGGAATGGTGCCATACTCGGGGCACGTCTCGTCCATCATGACACAGTTCTGCGGCGGCCTGCGCGCCTCTCTCGGCTACTGCGGCACCCGCACGATCGCCGAACTCCAGGCGCGCGGCAAGCTCTACCGCGTCACGGCCGCCGGCCAGCGCGAGGCGCGTCCCCACGACATCACCATCACCAAGGAAGCGCCCAACTACAGGACATGAGGGTTCTGCTGCACGCATGCTGCGGGCCGTGCGCGAGCGCGTGCGAGCCTAGATTGAAGGAGGAGGGCCACACTGTGGCCCTCTTCTTTTCAAACTGCAACATCGACACGCGTGAGGAGTTCGAGCGCCGTCTTGACGCGGCGCGCCGTCTTGGCGAAGCCGACGGCGTGGAGGTGGTGGCCGACGAATACGACCACGCAGACTGGCTGGAGAAGGTGGCCGCGGGTTTCGAGAACGAGCCCGAGAAGGGCGCACGCTGCGCGCGCTGCTTCCGCTACTCGCTTTCCCGCGCGGCCGCATGGGCGGCTGCGCATGGCTTCGACGCGTTCACGACTTCGCTCACCGTCTCGCCCCATAAGGTGTCGCCGATGGTCTTTGCGGCAGGCGAGGACGCCGCATGGTCGGCGGGCGCGAAGGACTGCGGCGGCAGCGCCGCCGCGGCGCCCGAGTTTCTGAAGATCGACTTCAAGAAGCGCGACGGATTTCTTCTTTCGCTGAAGAGATCCGCAGAGCTCGGCCTCTACCGCCAGAGCTACTGCGGATGCGAATTCTCCCGACCTCTGTGACATTGTTGAGGGAGCGCCGCATCTTGGTGACTCTTGTCACTCGGAATGTCTGAACGCATATCATATCCAATCCGGCATTTCAATCGCAAAAGCCTTTCGAGAACTCTCGCGGGAGAGGCAGGGGTCTTCGGGGTGACTGACGATGGATAAAAACATCTCTTCCTCCGCGTCTCTGCGTCTCTGCGTTAAACAACACAGGCTACAACAGAGAAATTTCGGCTCATTTCCGTTTTTGTCAATGCGGCAAGGCGTTATTTATGCTACAATCTTTTCATCAAGTTTTCGAGGAAAGGCCATTGTATGAAAACGATGTCATTCGTTGCCGTGATCGCCGTTGTCGTCGCTGCGCAGGCGGGGATGGACGCTCGCGCCCTTGCCGCCCGAGAGTTCGCCGATCCGTCGGCAGAGTACGGCGTCAACTGCTGCTGGTGGTGGCTCAACGGCAATACGGACAAAGCCGCCATCTCCCGCGAGCTCTCCGCGATGAAGGAGATGAAGTTCCAGGGCGCCATGGTGTTCGATGCCGGTGGATACAGTCAGGGCGGCCACGCGAACATCCCCGCCGGCCCCACATACGGCTCGGATGAATGGTGTGCGCTCTTCGCGCATGCGCTCGACGAGGCCGCGCGGCTGGGGCTTGAGATCGGCTTCAACATCCAGAGCGGCTGGAACGTCGGCGGCCCCTGCGTTACGCCGCAGTACGCCGCGAAGAAGCTCACCTCCTCGCACATCGACGTTGAAGGCGGGAAGGGCGGCGCAAAGCTTCCAATGCCGCGAACGCGCAATGGCTTCTACCGCGACATCGCGGTGCTCGCCTTTCCCCTTGACGATGCGAACGCCCTGAAGGAAGGCATGAAGCACCTTGATCTGAAGCTCGGCGCGAAAGAAGTGGGAATGAGCGCGGCGGACTGCCGTTTCCTCCTCGGCGACGGCAAGCCGGGCGTGAGGGATGCCTCGTTCAATAACGGCAAGGCCGCGGCCTGGGATGTGCGCCTCGGCGACATAGTGAACCTTACGCGGAAGATGCGCGGCGATGGTCGGCTCGATTGGACGCCTCCCGCCGGCAGGCGTTGGCGCGTGGTGCGCGTTGGCTACACATGCTCTGGCTCGAAGGTCTCCACCTCAAGCGGCGCATGGCAGGGCCTTACTCTCGACTACCTAAGCCGCGACGCATTCGAGTTCTACTGGAACGCGGTCGTGGAGCCGATATTCGCCCGCATCGACTCACGCCACATCGGCAGGACGCTCAAGTACATGGAGACGGACAGCTGGGAATGCGGCGGCATGAACTGGACGGACGGCTTCGAGCGCGAGTTCAAGAGCGTGATGGGCTACGATCCAGTGCCGTATCTCGCGGTGCTGGGCGGCGCGGTGGTGGACGGCATGGCGGCCACGGATGCCTTCCTCGCCGACTTCCGCAAGGCGGTGGCGGGCGCGATATTCCGCAATCACTACAAGCGCTTCGCGGAGAAGGCGCATGCGCGCGGAATGGGGGTGCAGCCGGAATGTTCTGGTCCGCACGCGGGGCCGTTCGACGGAATCAGGAACTATTCGGCGAGCGACATAGTGATGAGCGAGTTCTGGTCCCCGTCGCCGCACCGTCCGAATCCTCCGCAGCGTTTCTTCGTGAAGCAGGCATCCTCGGCGGCGCACCTCTTCGGCAAGCGCATCGTGGGCGCGGAGTCGTTCACAACCATCGGTCCGCAGTGGAACGACCTCCTGTGGAAAAGCCAGAAGTCGGCGTTCGACCACGAGGTGTGCTCGGGGTTGAACCGAGTCTATTTCCACACGTTCACGTCCTCGCCCGCCTCGATGGGCACGCCGGGCCAGGAGTATTTCGCGGGAACTCACGTGAACCCGCGCGTGACGTGGTGGAAGGACGGGGCGAGAAGCTTCATCGACTACCTGCGGCGCGTGCAGTCCGTCGCGCAGCGCGCCACCGTGGTTTCGGACGTTCTCTACTACTACGGCGATCATGTGCCGAACATCCTTCCGCTCAAGGAGGCGGACTTCGCGCGCGTTCTGCCCGGCTACGACTTCGACGCCGCAGACGAAAGCGCGCTTCTCTCGCTCAAGGTGGATAGGCAGGGCCATCTCTACATGCCGTCCAGCGCCACGTACCGTGTTCTTGTGCTTCCTGACCACAAGGTGCTTTCACTTGCGGCGCTCCGGAAGGTGGCGGCGCTTGCCGAGGCTGGCGCCGCGATAATCGGGGAGAAGCCCGAACGCTGCGTGAGCCTCGTGGGAGGCGATGCGGCGCAGAAGGAGTTCAAGGCGCTTGCCGGCAGGCTGTGGGACGGCGCTGGCGGACGCAAGCCGCTAATAGCCTTCGGCGTGTCCGTACGCGAGTTTCTGCAGAAGGTGATTGACGTGAGGCAGGACTTCACCGTCGCCTCCGGAGCAAAGCCTTCGGAGATCGACTACATCCATCTCTGGCTCAACGGCATCTCGGCGTATTTCGTGAGCAACCAGACGGCAGAGCCGCGTTCCGTGGTGTGCGAGTTCCGCGTGTCCGGAGCCGCTCCGGAAATATGGGATCCGCTTACGGGCAGAATACGTCCGCTCCCTGCATACTCCTGCAAGGACTCGACGACCTCGGTTCCGCTTTCCTTTGAGCCGTATGGCGCGTATTTCGTGGTGTTCTCGCTCGTGGACGACACGGACGGCCATGGCTGGGGCGGGCGCAACTTCCCCGAATACAAGCCCATTGCTACGCTTGAAGGCGAATGGCGCGTCGCGTTCGACACTGCGTTGGGAGGCCCTGGCGAAGTCGTGTTCCAGTCGCTCATGGACTGGACGCAGTCGAACGATCCAGGAGTGCGCTTCTATTCGGGCGCCGCCACGTACCGCAAAACGTTCAACTTCGCCGGCGATGCAGGCGGAAGGCTCCACCTCGAACTTGGCGAAGTGCTTGACGTTGGCGTGGCGCGCGTCACGCTCAACGGACGCGATCTCGGCGTCGCGTGGACGAAGCCGTTTCGCGTTGACGCGACTGGCGTTCTCAGGAAGGGTGAGAATGTTCTCGAGGTGAAGGTGGTGAACTCGTGGCACAACCGCGTGTTCGGCGACCAGTTCATGGACGGCGGCAGGAAGTTCACGCAGACGAACATCCGCATCGGCAAGCGCAAGGGCGCGAAGCCATCCCCCTCCGGCCTCATTGGCCCAGTGCGCATCGTCGCTGAGCGCTAGACGCCTGTCGGGAGTGCCGCCTTTGCGTGCGTTGCCGTATTTACTGCGCGGGCAATCTGAGAAACCAGTTGAATTTCAGGCTTGTGTGCGCGCCAAGAAAACACTATACTATATGCATTCCGCGTGGAGTATGCCGAAGCACAGTCGGAGCTTCAGCGCGGTATAGTCAAAGTCATAAAAAGCGAGGTTTAAAATGCCAGTGTCATTTCCTGTCATATTCTTCGGCGTGGTGGCGTTCATCGTCATCGTGGCCATATTGAAGACTGCCGTGATCGTGCCGCAGAAGACAGCCTACATCGTGGAGCGTCTGGGCAAGTACCGCTGCACGCTCGAGGCTGGATTCCACATCCTGTTCCCGTTCCTGGACAAGATCGCCTACCGCCACACGCTCAAGGAGCAGGCGATCGACGTGCCGCCGCAGGAGTGCATCACGAAGGACAACATCGCCGTCTCTGTTGACGGCATCCTCTACATGCAGGTGATGGATCCCGCAAAGGCCTCGTACGGAATCGGCAACTACCTCTTCGCCACCACGCAGCTCGCGCAGACGACGATGCGTTCCGAGATGGGCAAGCTCGACCTTGACCGCTCCTTCGAGGAGCGCACGTCCGTCAACGCCGCGATCGTCGCCGCGGTGGACAAGGCGAGCGACCCGTGGGGCATCAAGGTGACGCGCTACGAGATCAAGAACATCACCCCGCCGCGCACGATCCGCGACGCGATGGAGAAGCAGATGCGCGCCGAGCGCGAGAAGCGCGCGATGATCGCTGAGTCTGAGGGCGAACGCCAGGCGAAGATCAACCGCGCCGAAGGTGAGCGCCAGGAGGCGATCGCGCTCTCCGAGGGCGAGAGGATGCGCAAGATCAACGAGGCAGAGGGCAAGGCGAAGGAGATCATGCTCGTCGCCGAGGCGCAGGCCGCAGGCATCCAGAAGGTCGCCGAGGCCATCAGCGGGAAGGGCGGGATGGAGAGCGTGAACATGCAGCTCGCCCAGCAGTACCTGCAGCAGTTCGGCAACCTCGCGAAGACGAACAACACGATGATCATCCCGAGCGACCTCGCGAACGTGGCGGGCGTGCTGAAGGCATGTACCACGATCGTCAAGAGCACGGAGGCGCGCTGAAATGGCAACTCGCCGCCAAGCCCGCGAGTGGGCGCTGCAGATGCTTGTGCAGTTCGATCTGAACCCGCCGCTGGACGTCGACTCCGGCATCGAGTCCTTCTGGGAGCAGCAGCGCCAGCTGGAGATCGACAATCTCGAAGACGACACTCGGCGCACGGTGCCGCTCTTCACCTCGCAGAACCCGAGGGAGCAGGCGTCGCTCGCCGAAATGAAGGCATTCGCCGAAGAGAGGGTTCGCGGCGCCTGGGCGGCGCGCGATGAGCTCGACGCGAAGCTCGAGCCATATCTGAAGAACTGGTCCATGTACCGCCTCGGCACCGTCGAGCGCAGCGTGCTGCGCCTCGGCGTGTGGGAGCTCACGACCTGCAGCGACATCCCCGCGCCGATTCTCGTGAACGAGGCCATAGACCTTGCGAAGTTCTTCTCAGAGACGAAGAGCGGCAGGTTCGTGAACGGCGTTCTGGACAAGTTCGCCAAAGACCTCCGCTCCGCCAAGGCCGAGACGTTCACCCCGTGAACGCGTTGCTCCGCGCCGACTTCACACGATTTAAAACGCGCTTCAAGCGCAGAAAGAGACGAAAGACATCATGAGACCTGTAGTGCTTGTCATCCGCGACGGATGGGGCGTTAACGAAAGACACGAAGGAAATTCCGTCATCGCGGCGAAGACCCCGGTGATAGACCAGATCAGGGCGCGCTTCCCGCACTGCCTGCTGGACTGCTGCGGCGAGGCCGTGGGCCTGCCCGACGGATATCAGGGATCGAGCGAGGTGGGCCACCTCAACATGGGCGCCGGGCGCATCGTGGTGCAGGAGCTCAAGCGCATCGACGACGGCCTCTCTTCCGGCGAGCTCTTCAAGAGCCCCAAGTGGTCCGCGCTAATCGAGAATTGGAAGAAGAACAACAGCCAGCTTCACTTCTTCGGGCTTCTCCAGGACGAAGGCGTGCACGCCCACCAGGAACATCTCTTCAAGCTCATGAAGCGCGCCCGCTCCGAGTTTCCCGAAGGGCGCATCGTGGTGCATCCGTTCCTCGACGGACGCGACACGCCCCCGCGCTCCACGCTTGAATATCTCGCGCGTCTCAAGCAGGAGCTCGCCGCAGTCGGCAACGCCAAGATCGGCACCGTGATGGGCCGCTACTATGGCATGGACCGCGTGAAGAACTGGAAGCTCACAAGCGAGGCGTACAACTGCATCGTCAGCTGTTCCGGCAAGCGCGCCGCCAGCGCCGAAGACGCGGTGAAGGCCGAGTACGAGAACGGCCTCACGCCGGACGGCACGCCGATGACGGACGAATACGTTCCCTGCTACGTGATCGGCGACTACGACGGCGTGAAGGACGGCGACTCCGTGATGCACACGAACTATCGCCAGGACCGTGCCATCCAGCTCACGCAGGCGTTCGTCATGGACGACTACGCCGGCGAGCGCACCGCGCGCCCGAAGGTGACGTATCTCGGCTTCACCCGCTACTGGGATGAGTTCGAAGACTATCTGCTCGGCGCCATGGGCGCGGGCGGCGGCATGGAGAACCTCCTCGGCGAAGTCGTCTCGCGCGCCGGCATCCGCCAGCTGCGCCTCGCCGAAACGCAGAAGTTCCGCCACGTCACAAGCTTCTTCAACGGCAAGAGCACAACGCCCTCCGAAGGCGAGGACCAGGTGGAGGTGAAGAGCCGCTTCGACCCCGCCACCTTCGCCTCCCATCCCGAGATGGACGCCTACAACGTCACCGACGAGCTTCTCAGGCGCCTTCAGGACAACCCCTACGGCTTCATCGTGGTCAACTATGCAAACTGCGACATGGTGGGCCACACCGGCGATCCCACAGCAGCCGCCAAGGCAGTCGAAGTCGTTGACGAGTGCATCGGCAAGATCATGCCGCGCCTCATGGAGCTCGACGCCCATGTGCTCATCTTCGCCGACCACGGCAATGCCGAGCAGATGGTGGACTACAAGACCGGCCTCACGAAGACAAGCCACACGCTCAATCTCGTGGACTGCTTCTACGTGGCCAAGGACGCCGCAGGCGTGCGCCTCACGCCTCTCGCAAAGCTTTCGGCCGTGGCTCCCACCGCGCTGCAGCTGCTCGGTTTGCCCGTGCCGCCGGAGATGACCACGCCGTCGCTCCTCGCGGGCAAGAAGCCCTGGTCGAAAACGCCGCTAGCGATCTGACGAACCGTGCGCCGTGCAAGCCGAGAGCGGGAGCCGGTGGGAAGGCCCAAGACGCGCCTTCCCGGCAGGCTCTTGACTTTCGGCCGGGCCGCCGCAGCCGCAATTGCCGCGCTCTTCGCGTGCGGCTGCGCGGCGGCGCCGCTTGCGTTAAAGGACGACTACAGATCCCCTCGGAACAAGGAGCGTCCTTTCCGCAAATCGACGCGCCTCATCGTTCTGCACACAACCGAGGCACACGCCAAAAGCTCGCTCAACAAGCTATGCGAACGCGGCGAAGCTCACTACTGCGTGACGGAGAAGGGCGAGGTCTATAGAATCGTCGACCGCAACCGTGAAGCTTTCCACGCGGGCCGATCGATGTGGAACGGCAAGGAGGACTGCGACGAATACTCCGTGGGAATCGAGGTTGTAGGCCATCATGACCAGACCATGCCGCTCATACAGCTCAAGGCGCTGAAGGAGCTTGTGGACCGGCTCAAGAAGATATACAACATCAGGGACGAACAGATTGTATGCCATTCACACGTCGCCTACGGCGCGCCGAACACGTGGCACAGGAAAAAGCACCGTGGCCGCAAACGCTGCGGGATGCTGTTCGCGATGCCGAGCGTGCGCGCGAAGCTTGGCCTGAAGATGCGTCCGGCAAGCGATCCCGACGTGAAGGCAAAGCGCCTAGTGCAGGCCGATTCCTACCTCGAGAGCGTGCTGTACGGGAAGACGGACACGATGACTGCGTTCTACGGAAAACCGTCCAAGCTCGCCCCTGCGCGTCACACGGCAATAGTCTCTACCAAGCCTCTCCAGCCGGCAAAGGCGCCGCCCGCAAAGACCATCGTGCAGAAGCCGCCTGCGAAGCCTGTCGTTCAGCCGGCGCAGCGCGTTGCTGCGAAAGCTCCGGCAAAGCCTGCGCCGGCGAAGCCGGTGACGCCCTCGCCGATAGTCAAGCCGCCGTTGAAGCCTGGCGTGCCGTCGGCGCAGGTTGCATCGTCCGCCGCGAAGCCGGGGCGACCGCCTGTCGTGAAACCGCCGCTCATCGTTCCAAACGAGAAGGGGAACTCTACGGCGGAAGAGCCTTCGCAGGCTGAGAAGCTTGAAGAGCGCGGATGGCTCACCGTTCTCGGATTGAAGGGGGGCTTCTTCAAGAAGCGCGCCAAGCTTGTGGTGCCCAAAGACGAAACAGCCGCCGCGCAGCCAGACGGGAACGTGCTGCCTCTCCCAGAGAATCTGCATGTCGGGCGGATGGGCGACGACGTGAAGGATCTTGAGGCGCTTGCGAAGCTGCCGGGATACACGCGCGGCGGCCCGGTGAGCGCCGAGCTTTCGCCGTACAAGATAGCTGGCGCTGCGTGGAAATCGCCAACGACGTACTACTACAGTCCGCGCGGACGCATAACCACGGGCGACAAGGTGGACGAAAAGTCAATCGAGGCGGGGACTTTTCTTTTCTTCAAGAAATGACATGCGCTGCACGAGGCACGGAGGCACGAAATGACCACTGAAACGCAGAATGGCAGGGAGAAGGAGCTAACGTTCACGGCACTTGTGCTCGGCGTGCTGCTGGCGGTGGTGTTCGGCGCCGCGAACGCGTATCTCGGCCTGCGCGTGGGGCTTACGGTGTCGGCGTCAGTGCCGGCGGCAGTGATCTCGATGGGCGTATTGCGGTTTGTGCTGAGAAGGGACTCCATCCTCGAGAACAACATGGTGCAGACGATCGGCAGCGCGGGCGAGTCGCTCGCGGCCGGGGCGATATTCACGCTTCCCGCGCTGTATCTCTGGGCGCAGGAGAGACCGGCCGAGTTCCACGCTCCGGAGATTCTCTCCATCACGCTCATCGCGCTTGCGGGCGGCGTTCTGGGCGTATTGCTTATGGTGCCGCTGCGGCGTCCGCTGATTGTGGAGGAGGAGAAGACGCTGCTCTATCCGGAGGGAAGGGCCTGCGCCGACGTGCTGCGAGCGGGAGAGGCCGGGGCGAAGCACGCGAAGACGGTGTTCATCGGCTTGGGAGTTGCCGCCGCGCTGAAATTCGTGACGGGGTGGCTTAAGTGGATACCCGAGAGCTTCCTGTGGCCTGTCAAGTGCGTGAGAGGGGCGCTGGGGCTAGACGTGTCGCCGGCGCTTCTCGGCGTGGGGTACATTGTGGGGCCAAGGGTGGCGTCGCTTCTGCTGGGCGGCGCGCTGCTTGGATGGATGGTGCTGCTGCCGGTGATCGCGTCGCACGTGCCGGAGGCGCGCGCAATGTGGGATGCAGGCAACGCCGACGGAGTATGGAAAGGCTATGTGCGCTATGTTGGCGCTGGCGCGATTGCGACTGGCGGACTTTTCTCGCTCATCCGCTCGATGCCGCTTTTCGTGCGTACCTTCAAGGCGTCCGCCGGAAAGACGACGAAATCCGACAACAGGGGAGGGCGAGATCTGCCGATGAAGTCAGTGCTTGCCGGCATTGCGTGCGTGGTGGTGTTCATCTGGGCCGTTCCGGCAGTGCCGGTGGGATTTCTTGGTGCGATGCTCATCGCGCTCTTCGGCTTCTTCTTCGCGGCGGTCTCGGCGAGGATGGTGGGGCTCGTGGGCAGTTCGAACAATCCGATCTCCGGCATGACGATAGCGACGCTCGTTGTGTCGGCTCTCGTGATAAGGGCCACGGGGACGGCAGGCGCGGTCGGAATGACGGCGGCGATAGCGATAGGCAGCGTGGTGTGCATTGTGGCGGCGATAGCGGGCGACACGGCGCAGGATCTCAAGACGGGACGCCTTCTTGGCGCAACGCCGTGGAAACAGCAGGTCGGCGAATTCGTGGGCGTGGTGGCCTCCGCCCTTGTGATTGGCTGCGTGCTTGTGCTGCTGCACAAGGCGTGGGGGTTCGGCAGCAAGGCAATTTCGGCGCCGCAGGCCACGTTGATGAAGGTCATCGTGGAGGGCATCATGGGCGATGGCCTGCCATGGGACCTTCTTGCTGCAGGTGCCGGGCTTGCCGTGGCGCTGCTGCTGCTGCGAGTGCCGGTGATGCCCGTGGCGATTGGGATCTATCTGCCGATTGGACTGAACGTCTCGATCTTCGCCGGCGGAATGGCGCGCGCCTATGTGAACAGACTGCGCGGCGTGGAGGCGACAGGCGAAGATGCCGGCACGCTTTTCTCAGCCGGGCTGATCGCGGGAGAGGGACTCTGCGGCATTCTGCTCGCCGTGCTCTCTCTTGCGATCGGGGCGCGCTGAAGCGCATTGCGCGGACACGTGCTGTTTTCCGTTTACTAGCGCGGGCGGATTTGATAAACTCTTGGCATGAATAAATGCACACTATTCGCGGCGATGGCGATCGCCGCATCCATCCTATCCGCGACAGAATCCCCGCTCGCGCCGCTTCCCTGGATCGGCGACGGGTTGCCAGACCGCAACGGCGCCGACTGGTACGAGGAGGACCCCGCGCCCGAGTTCCGCGCCACTTTCACGCTGCCCGAGGGCGTGCGCGAGGCGAAGGTGCATTTCGCGTGCGCCGGATTCGGGTGGTTCAGCGTGGATGGCAAGGCGATGATGCGCACGGACGGACTGGACACGCTCTGGACGCCCTACGACAAGACTGTGTATTCAAAGTTGCACATCATGGTGAAACCGGATCCAGGTCCCCACGAAATCGCGGTGCGCCTCGGCAACGGCTTCTACAATCTGCCGCCGCTCCGCTTCTGGGGCTCGAAGTGCTTTCGCACGGCGTTGGCGCACGGACGCCCCTGTTTCAAGATGGCGATGACGATCGACGGCGTGGAGAGGCCGCTTGAGTGGAAATGGCGCAAGACGAACGTCGTGCGCAATTCCGTGTACCTTGGAACGGAGGTGGACGCGACGCGCGCCGCGGACGCGGAGTGGAGGCCGGCGGCCGAAGTCGCCGGCCCGAAGGGGACGATCCGTCCGTGGCCCGGCGGCGTCGGGCGTTTCGGGATGGGGACATTCGGCGTGGACAGGGGGAAGGCGAAGTGGCTGCGCGAAGGAGAGGTGCAGGTGGTGGACTTCGGGGCGAACGCCTCGGGAGTGCCGGAGTTCCTCTTCCGCGGCGAGGCGCGCGGCTCGCGCGTGGAGATCGTGTACGGCGAGCGCCTCAACGCGGACGGCTCCGTGAACGTGCTCACGCAGGCCGCAGGCCAGATAAAGCGCGGCAACGGCGGGCCGGGCGCGCCGCGCGTCGCCTGCCAGAGGGACGCATACGTCTGCGGCGGCGCGGACTGCGAGCGCTTCGCGCCGCCGTTCACGTGGCACGTATTCCGATACGCGGAGATACGCGGGGCCAGGCGGCTCGTGCAGGAGGCGGACGCGCTGCGCCGCGTCCGCTCGATGCTCTCGCCGGACGAGATGGCGCCCGCTGCGAAGGCGTTCAAGACCTCGAACCCCGACCTCGCCGCGCTGCACGAGATGTGCCGCCGCACGTTCCAGGCGAACACGATCGGCGGCGTGCAGAGCGACTGTCCGGGACGCGAACGGCTAGGCTATGGCGGCGACATTGTCTCCACTTACGAGGCGATGATGCTCAACTGGGACGTTCGCGCGCTATATCTCAAGATACTGCAGGACTTCGCTGACGAGGCGGCGGACGACGGATGGATCACAGAGACCGCTCCCTACGTGGGCATCGCCGACAGGGGCTTCGGCGGGCGCGCCGGGCCTATCTCGTGGGCGCTCGCCGTGCCTGAGCTCATCGACGGGCTGCTGCGCCACTACAATGAGACGAAGGCGCTCGACTACTATCCCGTCTGCGCACGCTACGTCCGGCTCGTGGCGGCGAAATGCCCCGACGGACTCGTCCCCAACTGCATCGGCGACCACGAGGCACTGGAGCGCGCGCCGAACGGATGCACCGCGACCGCGCACTGGCATCGCTTCGTTGAGTTGACCGCGAAGTTCGCGAAGATGCTCGGGCGCACGGACGACGAAAAGGAGTTCATGGCGCTTGCGGACAAGATCAAGGCGGCGTTCGTCGCGAAGTACGTGAAAGACGGCATCGTGGCAAACGGCACGCAGTCAGCGCAGGCCATCGGGCTTTACCTTGGGCTCGTGCCGGCAGAGCAGGTGGCAGCGGCCGAACGGCAGCTCGTGAAGGCCATTGAAGAGAAGGGGTACGGTCCCACCACAGGCATCTTCTCCACGCGCTACATGCTCATGTATCTATCGGAACACGGGCGCGTGGACGTCGCGCGGAAGATCGTCCTCCACAAGGGCTTCCCCGGCTGGTTGCACATGCTCGAGCGCGGTGCGACCACGCTGTGGGAGACGTGGAAGGAAAGCGACAACATCTACTCCAACTGCCATCCGATGTTCGGCAGCGTGGACGAATGGATTCTCCGTTTTGCCCGCTAAGCGTGTCCGAAAAAGGCATGCCCGGACGCGATTTCCCGTTTTTTCGATTTTTCGCCGTCACGCTTGATTTGCCGTGTTTAGTTTGATATAATATCAATTCACTTTTCACACAAAAAAGGAAGATAGAAGATGAAAATGATGTGGCAGCCCTCAAGGGTGAAACGCGCGCGCAAGATCGGGTTCCGCGCACGCAAGGCGACAAAGGGCGGGAGAAAGATTCTCGCGCGCCGCCGGGCGAAGGGGCGCAAGCGCCTTACCCAGGTCTAAGGGACGGCGAAGCGTATGTCCACGCGGCTCCCCGGCTCGAAGTACAAGAGCGTCTTCGACCAGGGGCGCCCGTTGCGCGGGCGTTTGTTCGCCGCGTGGGTGTTGCATCTGCCCGACGCCGGCCGTCAAGCCGGCGTCGTTGTTTCAAAGAAGAGCTTTCATGACGCAGTGGACCGCAATCGCGCCAAGCGTATTCTGCGCGAGGGCTTCCGCCTCGCGTGCGAGAGCCTCCGGGCGGATGTTGCCTGGGTGCTCGTTGGGCGCGCGTCGCTCGGCGGGAGACGCACGAACGACGTCAGGCAGGAGCTTCTGCGCCTCGCCCGCGGCGGAGGTCTGCTCGCGTCGGCTCCCCAGGGTCGAGCGGAGTGAAGCAACTGCTCATTCTCTTTGTGCGCGCCTATCAGGTGCTGCTCTCGCCGCTTTTCCGCGGCTGCTGCCGCTTCGAGCCGAGCTGCTCGAACTACGCGATAGAGGCTCTGCGGGTACACGGAGCCGTGAAGGGCTCGCTGCTCGCGGCATGGCGGATTCTCAGGTGCCATCCATTCGGCTCCTACGGCTACGATCCGGTGCCGCCGAAAGGGCGGTGGAAGAACTACATAAACGAGCATAAGACATGAACAAACAGGAAAAACTGATTTCGCTTCTGCTGGGGCTGGCTCTTGTGGGCTGGTTCTGGCATTCATTCAGCCAGCAGAAGAAGGCGGCAGAGGAGGCGGCGCGAAACCCGCCTCCGGCGGAGCGGGTGCAGCCCGCGCAGACGACTGCGCCAGCCCCGAAGCAGACAGAGGCGCCAAAGTCCGCCGAGGCGCCGAAGCCCACCAAGCCCAAGGCGCCAGAGAAGACCACAACGCTCGCGAACGGCCAGATGGAGCTTACGCTATCAACGCGTGGCGCCGTGGTGAAGAGCGCGAAGATGCTCAAGTACGCGCAGAAGCCGGGCAAGATATCATCGGAGAACCCGCCGCTCGCGCTTGACTTCTCGTCAGCCCCCGCCCTCGCGGTCGTCGGCATGGAGGGCGTCGATCCCGACGAAGACTTCGAGCTCGACGACAAGCTCAGCGATGCCAACTGCGTGGTGTTCAAGAACGCCTTCATGACGCGTCGCATCACGCTCATGCCCGATTACTGCGTTGAGGTTGAGGAGACGTTCGCGAAGCCAGGCGCCGCCGCCGCGAGCAGGCTCTCGCTCGGCGCAGTGACGATGGGCTCGTCGAAGAACGACATTCTCTCCGTTGACTCCTTTGCGCTCTCGGGCAAGAAGCCGCACGTGGTGCATCACGGCGACGACGGCGAGTCGCCGCTGAAGAGCTATCTGGTCTCAACTGCAGGCGGCTGCAGCGGACAGAAGAGCGCGGCAGGAATGCCCGAGCGGTCGATTGTCGACTATCCGGGCGCCCAGACCTGGGTGGCCGTGAAGAACCGCTTCTTCGTGTCGGCGCTCGCCAAGTGCAGCGAGCCCAACTCCGGCTTCCGTGCCGTCATAGCGCGCGATCCCGCCCAGCCGCACTACGCCCTGAAGAGCGTAGCCGCGGAGGTCTCGTTCCCAGGCACGCCCGCCAAGCGCAGCTACACGGTCTATCTCGGCCCTAAGAAGCAGGCGCTCCTGTGGAACCTCGGCATGCGCGACGTGATGGAGTTCGGCATGTGGCGCTGGCTCTGCTACCCGCTCGTGTGGGTGCTGAACTTCTTCAATGCGCTGATTCCCAACTACGGCGTGGCGATAATACTGCTGACGATACTCGTGCGCCTCGTCTTCTGGCCGCTCACGCACAAGTCAAGCATGGGCATGCGCAAAATGCAGGAGATCCAGCCCAAGATGAAGGAGCTGCAGAAGAAGTTCAAGGACAACCCGCAGCGTCTCCAGCAGGAGACGTGGCAGCTCTACCGCGATCACAAGGTGAATCCGCTATCCAGCTGTCTGCCGATGCTCGTGCAGATTCCGGTATTCATCGCTCTCTTCACGGTGCTGCGCTCGGCGGTGGAGCTGCGCTACGCGCCGTTCCTGTGGATATCGGACCTCTCCGAGCCCGAGGCGCTCTTCGCCAGCTGGTTCCCGTTCGGCGGGCTAAACATCCTGCCGCTCGCGATGGCCGGCCTCACGATGCTCCAGAGCGCGTTCACGCCCTCAGGCGACAACTCGCAGCAGCGCATGATGATGATCATGATGCCGCTCATGATGCTTGTGATGTTCTACAACTTCCCGAGCGCTCTTTCGCTCTACTGGGCGCTCAGCACGGCGTTCGGCGTGGCACAGGCGTGGTGGATCAAGAAGCGCTACGGCGCGCCCGCCGCGCGCAGCGGCGCCGACGGAGTGCTGGAGCCCGATTCCGTCGAGATGCCGCCCACGCGCCAGATGCGCCGTCATGGCGGACAGTAGTCAACACGCTGAAAAACAACGACCGAGGTGAAAATGAATATCATATCCACCGAGAACGCGCCCAAGGCACTGGGACCGTACAGCCAGGCCATCAAAGCCGGCGGATTCGTGTGGTGCTCGGGCCAGATTCCGATCGATCCGGCCGTGAACGCCGTCACCGCCACAACGATCGAGGCGCAGACGCGCCAGGCGATCACGAACCTCAGGAACGTCCTGGAGGCCGCAGGGTCGGGACTCGACAAGGTGGTGAAGACCACGGTGTTCATCAGCGACATGAACAACTTCGCCGCCCTGAACGCCGTCTATGCCGAGCTCTTCGGCGACACCAAGCCCGCGCGCAGCTGCGTGGAGGTGGCGCGCCTTCCCAAAGACGTCATGGTCGAGATAGAGGCGGTGGCCGCAGAATGAACAGCCGCCGCACAGCCGCCTTCGCGATAGTCCGCTGGCTTGCCACGCACGAGTTCCCCGCCGACATGCTTCCTCAGGGCGGCTCTGACCGCGCGTTCGTGCAGGACCTCGTGTACACTGTTGTGCGCCGTCTGCGTCCACTCCGGTCCGTGCTGGGCGAGCTGATGGCTAAATGGCCGAAGGGTGAACTCGAGGCGCTTCTCTACGTTGGCGCGGCGCAGATCCTGTACATGCCCGACGTTCCCGACTTCGCCGCCGTGAACGAGACGGTGGCGGCCGCGAAGGCGAGCGGACG
Source organism: Kiritimatiellia bacterium (assembly GCA_017563185.1). Lineage (GTDB taxonomy): Bacteria > Verrucomicrobiota > Kiritimatiellia > RFP12 > UBA1067 > RUG572. The sequence continues at coordinate 21,277 of JAFXIL010000154.1, forward strand.
CGAGAAGCGCCTCGACCGCGTGGTGAACGGCGTTCTGCGCAATCTTCTTCGCCGTCGCGAGGAGTTCGAGGCAAAGCTCGCCGCAGCCCCTCTCGCCGAGCGCGAAAGCTTCCCCAACGCCCTTGTGAAGCGCTGGATAGAGCGCTACGGCGCCGCTAACGCAGAGGCACTCGCGAAGTGGCACAACACGCCCGCCGAGACGTGGCTTGCGTACCCTCCCTGCGACGACGAGCCAGATGGGCGCTTCGTGCGCCTTGAGCGCGGCAGGCGCGTTAACGGCGTGGAAGGCTATTCAGAAGGCGCGTTCATCGTGCAGGATCCAGCCACCGCAGGCGCGGTTGAGCTTCTGGATGTGAAGCCCGGCATGACTGTGCTCGACTTCTGCGCGGCGCCGGGCGGAAAGTCCGTTCAGATCGCATGGCGGCTCAAGGGCCATGGCAGGCTCGTTGCGCAGGAGGTGAACCCGCGCCGCCTTGCGCGCCTCAGAGAGAACATCGCGCGTCTGCGCCTCGACCAGGTGCAGGTCGCGGACAAGACTCCCACCGGCGAAGGCGGCGCGACTGCGCAGTTCGACCGCGTGCTTGCCGACGTTCCATGCTCCAATACCGGCGTTCTGCGCCGCCGCCCCGATGCCCGCTGGCGCTGGGAGCCAGCGCACCTGAAGCAGCTCGCCGCACTTCAGGCCGAGATACTTTCGCGCGCCGCCGCGCATGTCGCCCCAGGCGGGCTGCTTGTGTACTCCACATGCTCAAACGAGCCCGAGGAGAACGGCGAGCAGGTTGCCGCTTTCCTGGCGGCGCACCCCGAATTCTCCGAAGTCGCACGGCGCGAGTCGCTGCCGTTCGAGACTGGCCACGACGGCGCATTCGCCTGCGCGATGCGGCGCTCAGAGAAGGGGGCGCAGTAGCCATGGCACGTGCGCAGACCGCGGGCGAGGAGGTGGCCAACACCGTTACGCACGTAGTCGGTTCGCATCTCGGCGCCGCGATGACGGCGCTTCTGGTGTGGGTGGCGGTTCGTTCGGGGGTGGACGTTGCCTGGAAGGTGGTGGCGGGGTCGATATTCGGCTTCTCGATGATATTCCTCTACGCCGTCTCGTCGTCGTACCACGCCGTGTCGTACAATCCTGCGAAGCAGGTGCTGCACAAGATGGACCACATGGCGATATACGTGCTGATCGCCGGCAGCTACACGCCTTTCTGCCTTGTGACGCTGCGTCCAGAGCATCCGGTTCTCGCCTGGACGATCTTCGGCATTGAGTGGGGCGCGACGGTTGCGGGCATTCTCTTCAAGGTCTGGACTACAGGACGCTTCCGCTACGTCTCAACGTTCGCCTACGTTCTGATGGGCTGGATGGCCATTGTCGCCATCGTGCCCCTCGTGCGCACATTGCACGGACTCGGCACCATGTGGCTTTCGCTCGGCGGCGGGCTGTACACCGTAGGCTGCGTCTTCTACCTCTGGAAGTCGCTGCCGTACGCCCACATGGTGTGGCACATCTTCGTTCTTGCGGGTTCAATCTGCCACTTCTTCTGCATTCTTTGGCACGTGATGCCATAGCATTGTGGACGGTGTTTTGATATAATATCTGCCGCAGGCCATCGGTCTCCATCCCAAGAAAGGCAGAAACCCGTGACAGTTGAAACAGAAACCTCAGGAACGCCGTGCTCGCAAAAGCAGTATGTGATGGCGCTTGACGCCGGAACGTCGTCCAGCAGGGCGATCGTCTTCGACCATGCGGGGAAAATAGTCTCGGTGGCGCAACGCGAATTTCGCCAGATATATCCGCGTCCGGGCTGGGTGGAGCATGACCCTGTCGACATATGGACCACCCAGCTCGCAGTGGCACAGGAGGCGCTTGAGAAAGCGGGCGCAGCTGCATCTTCCCTCGCCGCAGTGGGCATCACCAACCAGCGCGAGACCACCGTGGTGTGGGACCGCGAGACGGGGAAACCCGTATGCAACGCGATCGTGTGGCAGTGCCGCCGCACAAGCGACTACTGCGACGAGCTGAAGGCGAAGGGTCTTGCGCCTTTCATCCGCGAGAAGACTGGGCTTGTGGTGGACGCCTACTTCTCCGGCACCAAGCTTCGCTGGATTCTCGAGAACGTGCCTGGCGCACGCGAGGCCGCAGATGCGGGAAAGCTCCTGTTCGGCACGATCGACACATGGCTGATGTGGAACCTGACCGGAGGGAAGGTTCACGCGACCGACTACTCCAACGCGTCGCGCACGATGCTCTTCGACATCGGCAAGCTGCGGTGGTGCGACGAGATCCTTGGCGAGTTCGGAATCCCGAAGTCCATGCTGCCCGAGGTGCGTCCATCAAGCGGCGTCTTCGGCGAGACCGTGCCGGCTCTCCTGGGCGCGGCCGTGCCAGTGGCGGGTGTAGCGGGCGACCAGCAGAGCGCGCTCTTCGGCCAGGCGTGTTTCAAGGCCGGCGACGCGAAGAACACGTACGGCACCGGCTGCTTCATGCTGATGAACACCGGCGAAAGGCGCGTGCCCTCCGGAAACGGACTTCTCACAACGATCGCGTGGGGACTCGACGGCAAGGTCTCCTACGCGCTCGAGGGCAGCGTGTTCACCGCAGGCGCGGCAATCCAGTGGCTGCGCGACGAGTTGGGGCTCCTTGCCAAGGCCAGCGATTCCGAGGCAATGGCGCGCGCCGTGCCGGACTCCAACGGCTGCTTCATGGTGCCGGCCTTCACCGGCCTGGGCGCTCCGTACTGGGACCAGCATGCGCGCGGCGCCGTGCTGGGCCTCACGCGCGGAGTGAACCGCAACCACATCGTGCGTGCCGCGCTTGAATCGCTTGCGTACCAGACCGCCGACGTTCTCGAGGGGATGAAGAAGGACGCCGGCATCGCGCTCAACGCGCTCCGCGTGGACGGCGGTGCTTCTGCGAACAACTTCCTCATGCAGTTCCAGAGCGACGTAATCGGCGTTCCGGTGGAGCGTCCGGCATGCATCGAGACGACGGCCATCGGCGCCGCGTACCTCGCCGGTCTTGCCGTGGGATTCTGGCCTGACCTCGCCGCCCTCAAGGCGAATGCCGGCGACATAAGCCGCTTCACCCCCTCGATCGACGGGTCCGCTCGCGATGCCGCCCTCGCCGGATGGCACCAGGCAGTTGCGCGCGTGCGCACTCAGCGCTGATAGTGGCATTGGTCTGTTCAGCCCTTCAAACTTTCAACCAATCAACAGAAAGAGATACATGGAAAAGACAAACGACAATCTTACGCTAGGCAGGCGTGGATTCATCGGTGGCGGAGCGGCGTTCTTCGTGGCGGCTGGACTGGGTCATTCAGCGTTCGGCGCGGCTGGTGGCACCGCGCGTCTGCGCGTGGGCGTGCTTTCCGATGTCCATGTGATCGGCGGCTTGCCTGGTGCGAATGCAAATGCGGGGTCGTGCGAGACTTTCGAGAAGGCGCTGCGCTACTTCTGCTCCAGAGGCGTGGACGCGGTGGTGATCGCGGGCGACATGGCGGACAACGGGCTTGAGTCGCAGCTGCGCGGCATGGGCGACGCCTGGCGGCGCGTGTTCCCCGGGAACAAGCGGCCTGACGGCGGACACGTGGAGAAGGTGTTCGTGACAGGCAACCACGACGTCGAGGGCTGGAAATACGGCTACGCCAGGCAGTATGGCATCACCGAGGCCAAGAACGCCGACGACATTCTCGCGCTTCACATGGCCGAGAGCTGGAAGCGCGTGTTCGACGAAGAGTATTCGCCGATGTACATCAAGGACGTGAAGGGTTACAAGTTTGTTGGCGTGCACTTCAATCCCGCCGCTGGCTACCATAAGAAAGACGCAATTGCCAACTTTCTCGAGGCGCACCGCGCCGAGCTCGAAGGAGACAAACCGTTCTTCTACACCCAGCACTACCATCCGAAGGGCACTTGCTCCGCGCCATGGACGTGGGGCCAGGACGACGGCTTTTCCACCGCCGCGCTCTATGCCTTTCCAAACGCCGTTGCGTTCACTGGCCATTCCCATACGCCGCTCACCGACGAGCGCACGCTCTGGCGCGGCGCGTTCACGAGCGTGGGCACTGCTTCGCTGCGGTATCTCATTCCTTTCGGCGGGCGCGAGAACTCGCGGATATTCGGCACGAAGGACTTGGGCACGCAGCAGATGCCGTTCCTAGGCTGTGCCGATGGACACCACGGCCAGCTTATGACTGTCTATGACGACAGGCTTGTGCTTGAACGCCGCGACTTCGAGAACGACCTCCCCGTTGGACCCGACTGGGTGGTGCCGCTGCCCGCATCAGCCGAATCGTTCGCAGCGCGCGCAAAGAAGAGCCCCGTGCCCGAATTCCCCGCTGGGGTGCAGGTCAAGCTCGAGCGCATCTCAGGCGTCAACCGCGCCAAGAAGGCCGTGGAGCAGATAGCGGTGTCGTTTCCAAACGTGCCCGGCGTGATGGGCGGGGCGCGCGCGTTCGACTTCGAGGTTACGGTAGAGGCGGAGGACGTCGACCGCGCCAAGACGTGGATGACGAAGCGCGTCTATTCGCCGCATTTCTACTGGGCCCCCGAGAAGGACGACCTTGTGGTGACATGCCTCTTCGCGGTCTCCGAACTGCCTGCGCCCAACGGAACGCTAGAGACGCGCCGCGGGCGACGTTTCCGCTTCGCGGTGTCGCCTGCGAACTGCTACGGCGCGCAGGGACGCGCCATACGCTCTAAGTGGATCACTGGCGAGTTCGGCAAAAAGAAGGCGGTGGCGAAATGAAGGGCATATGGAAAGCGACATTTGCGGTTCTGGCGACTGCGGGGCTTGCGACGCTTGCAGGATGCGGGCTTTTCTGGGACGATCCGTACGTCGCGGTGACGACCGCACCGCTGAACTGGTGCGAGGTGCACTACTACAACGCCCGCTACGAGCCGGTGCGCCGCGACACGGTGCGCATATCAGGAACGGGGTTCGTGGAGGTGCGCAGCGGCACTTCGAAAAGAGTCTCGGATAGCTTTGCGAAGTCGATGGACGATCCAACGTGGGATGATTACAGCTCGCAGCAGTACTATGTGGATCCAAACCACGTGAGGAATGTGTTCCAGGAACTGGTGAACGCAGGACTGTTCGACAAGGACAAGATTCTGAAGTCCACGAAATACCCGTCTCCCGGGCGCTTTGTGGCGGTGCGCGCCGCAATCGAAGGCAAGACGTTCTCTGAGCCGCACAACGTGTTCGAGTCCGATCCGGATCTTGCGGAACGGCTGTACAACCTGGTGCGCGAGTTCAAACCCGCAACGCTCGGAAGGAAGCGCGCGATCAACGCGCCTTCACGTGAAAAGGCAGAGGCCGCCAAAGACGACAAGAAGGAGGGGGCGAAATGAGAAGGGTTGGCATTATCGGCGCTGGGCGCTTCGGCATGGCGCTGGCGCAGTCTCTAGCGGAGAGCGGCGCCGAGGTGCTGCTGATGGACCGCAACGGATCGCTGGTGCAGAACGCTGCGAGCGTGGTGACCAGCGCCGTTCAGGGCGACGCCACGGTGGCACGCACGCTTGAGGAGGTCGGATTCGGTGAATGCGAAGTGGCTGTGGTGGCAGTGGGGTCCAACATCGAAGTTTCGACCATGGCCACTGCGAACTGCAAGGAGCTGGGCGTTCCAGAGGTGATAGCCAAGGCGACAAGCGACCTCCACGGAAAGATCCTCGAGAAGCTTGGCGCAGACAAGGTCATCTTCCCCGACCGCGAGAGCGCGCACCGCCTCGCCCACACGATCACGAGCCATGGGGCGTTCGACCTGCTCGAAATATCCGAAGGTTGTTCTGTGGCGGAGATCAATGTGCCGGAGTCGTGCAGGGGGAAGACGCTCGCCCAGGCCGATCTCCGCAACAAGACTGGCGTGACGGTGCTGTGCATCCGCAGACTTGACGAAAACCCGAAGCGTCCACGCACCGTCATCATTCCGGGGCCGAACGACCAGATCCATCCCGACGACAAGCTCATAGTATTCGGCACAACCAAGCAGATTGATGCTCTAACCGGCGAATGATA
>JAFXIL010000155.1 GCA_017563185.1 Kiritimatiellia bacterium
GCTCGACGACGACCGCCTCACCGACTCCCACGGCCGCACCGTGAGCTTCCGCAACGCCGTGGTGATAATGACCTCCAACGCGCCGCGCGATTCGCTGAAGTCCATCTTCCGCCCTGAGTTCCTGAACCGTCTCGACGAAATCCTGGAGTTCAAGAGCCTCACGCAGGATCAGATCAAGGCCATCGTGAAGCTGCAGCTGAAGGACTTCGCGGGCCGCCTCGCGGAGCAGGAGATCGGCTTCGAGATAGACGACGCGGGGCTCGACGTGCTGGCGAAGGACGGCTATGATCCCGCCTACGGGGCGCGTCCCGTGAAGCGCGCCCTCCAGCGCGACCTCGAAACCCCCGTCGCCCGGTCCATCGTGGCAGGCAAGTATCCGCCCGGATCGACGGTCAGGATCACCGCGAAGGACGGCGCGCTCGTGGAGTCGGCGTCATGACCTTCCGTCTGCACCACAAGGCCGTCACCACCTCGACAAACCTCGACGCGCGGGAGGGCGCGCCGGGCGACGTGTTCACGGCGGGCGAGCAGACCGCAGGCCGCGGCAGGCTCGACCACCGCTGGCTCTCCCAGCCAGGCAAGAATCTCATGATGAGCGTCGTCTTCGACGTTGAAGGCCTCTCGCCGGAGCACGTCTCCACCTTCCCGCTCATGGCCGGCCTGGCCGTGCGCGACGCCCTTCTCGGCTTCATGCCCGCGCATGCGCCGGCCATTCTGCTGAAGTGGCCGAACGACGTTCTCGCCGGCGGCCGCAAGGTTGCGGGAATACTCTGCGAACGCGCAGGCGACCACGTGATCGCCGGCATGGGCGTGAACGTGAACCAGACGGACTTCGACGGGGAAATCGCCTCTCGCGCCGTCTCGCTCGCCCTTCTGCGCGGCAAAGGCGGCATGGAAGTGGATACTGTGCGCGACGCCGTACTGGCGGCGCTCGGCGCGCGCTTCGAGACATGGCGCTCCGGCGGCTTTGCCGCCATGCATGCAGACTACGCCGCTGTGGACGCCCTCCGCGGGCAGGCCGTCACCGTCCGCCAGACGGACGACGACGCCCTCCCTGTCCACGGACTCTGCGGCGGCGTTGCACCTGACGGCACTCTCATAGTTGCAGGCAAACCAATCTTCGCAGGCGAAGCCCACATCATCACAAGCGACGCCGCTGAAGCATACGCGTGAAACGCAGAACGCCACCGCATGCCTAGTCCAGCACGCGGTCGAACTCGCCGCCGCCTTCGCCGCTTTCGCCGGCGTCGCCTGCGTCCACCATTCGCATGGGACGCACCTTCGGGCGCGCGCCGAAGAGCACCGTGCCGAGGCGTATCCACGTAGCGCCCTCCTCCACGGCGATGCGGTAGTCGTTCGTCATGCCCATCGAAAGGCGCGGCAGGGAGACGCCGAACTCCGCCTCCATGGCGTCGCGCAGCTCGCGAAGGCCGGCGAAGACTGGACGGGTCTCCTCAATCTTGTCCTCGGGCGTGAACGGCGCCATCGTCATGAACCCCTGAAGCGTGAGGCTGCTGCAGGAGAGTGCGCGCTCCACGGCGGCTGGAACGTCGGCGGGACGCATTCCGTCCTTCGACCTCTCGCCGCTCATGTTCACTTCTAGGAGAATGTTAGGCCTTGCGCCGATCTCCTGCGCTATCGTCTCCATGCGGTCGATGAGCGCAGTCGAATCCACCGAGTGGAAAGTCGAAAACAGGGCCAGCGCGTGGCGCACCTTGTTCTTCTGGAGATGTCCGATAAGGTGCCATTCAGGGCCCGACACGGAAAGAGGCTGCTTCCACGCGGCCTCCTGCACCTTGTTCTCGCCCACGATGCCAAGCCCCGCCTCCCACGCCTCGCGCACCACCTCAGGACCATGCGTCTTCGTGACGGCCACTATCTCGACTTCGTCCTGACGGCGGCCGGACTTCGCGCACGCGGCGGCGACGACGGCGTTCACGTCGGCAACGATCTCTGGCAGCGGACGCATGGTCATGCCTTCTTCAGCTCTTCGAGTTCGGCCTTGAGCGCCTTAAGCTCGGCGCGGGTCTTCTGGATCATCTTCGGCGCGAGGGTAATTGCGGCAAGATCCTTCATCGACATCGCCGGCGCGCCGATGACGTACTTCAGGGAACCGTCGAGCGACTGCGGCACTCCCGCCTGCGGCCCCACCTGCACTCCGTCCGCTATCTTGATGTGCCCGGATATCCCGGCCTGCGCCCATATGAGGCACCCCTTGCCGATCTGCGTGGATCCCGCCACGCCAGCCTGCGCGATGATGCCGGAGTATCCGGCCACCTTCACGTTGTGGCCTATCTGCACGAGATTGTCGATCTTGGTCATCGGGCCGATGTAGGTGCGCCCGATGCGCGCGCGGTCGATCGTGGTGTTGGAGCCGATCTCCACGCCGTCGCCGAGCTCCACGATGCCGAGCTGGGGGATCTTCTCGATCTTCGGAACGCCGTTCTCGAACGTCGTGTTGTAGCCGTAGCCATCGCCGCCCAGGCGCACGCCGCAGTGGAGAATCACGTTGCGGCCCACCTTCGTCCCCTCGCGCAGCGTCACCTGCGGGTAGAAGTGGCTTCCCGCGCCGACGGTGCAGCCCTCGCCGATGAACACCTGCGCCTCGATCACGCAGCCATCGCCGATCTCGCTGCCCTTCTCGATTATCGTGTACGCGCCGATGTGCACGCCCTCGCCGAGCTTCACGCTTGGATCGACGATCGCCGTGGGATGCACGCCAGGGGCGCGCACGGGCGGCGGCGGGGCAAAGATTGCGGCGGCGGCCATGCAGGCATGGTTGGGATCGGCCAGGCGGATGATGGAACACGGCGCGCCGAGAGTCCAGTCAGGCGGCAGCAGCACGCACGACGCCTTAGTCTCGGCCACAAGCTTCACGTGTTTTGGGTCCTTGCAGAAGCTAAGGTCGCCCGCGCGCGCCTCTTCAAGGCCCGCGCAAGCGCACAGTTCCACGTCGTCCCCTTCAAGGACGCCGCCAAGTTTCTCGGCAAGTTCTGATGCTTTCATTTCGCTCCATCTCCTTTGCGGCACTAGTATATCATACTTTGGCGCGCAAAGCGAACATGCGGCGAAGACAAAGTTCTTTTGTCATCAACCTTGGCATGCTGTTCTCCTCTTGAGGATTACATCATACCAAAAACGAGAGCGCGGCACAAGTGCCGCGCCCCGTTTATAGCGACCGCGCCGAAGCGCGGCTTCGCCGTGCGCTCTTACATCTCGGCGAGCTTCTTGAGGAGGGCGTAGTTCTCCTTGAAGCTCGTCTCGGCGCGCTCGAGGGTCTCCTTGGCCTTGTCGGCGCCAACCATCTTCACGAGCTGGCGGAAGCGGTTCTCGCCAAGCTCCTTCGAGACGGCGTTCGCCGCGAAGGAGACGGTGTCGGACTTGTCGGCGGAGTCGAGCGTGAGCTTCTTGCCGTCGGCATCCGGGTTGTAGCGCCAGAGCGGGAAGTGGACGGAGTCCACGGCAACCTTCTGGTGCGCCGGGCCGGTGGCGGTGTTGAGGCCCTGCTCGATGCAGTGCGCGTAGGCGATGATGATCGCCGGGCCGTTGTAGTTCTCGGCCTCGTTGAACGCCTTCACGGTGGCCGCGGGGTTCGCGCCCATCGAGACGTACGCCACGTACACGTTCTTGTACTGCATCTGCATGAGGCCGAGGTTCTTCTTGGCCTGGACCTTGCCGGACGCCGCGAACTTCGCGATCGCGCCGATCGGCGTGGACTTGGAGGCCTGGCCGCC
>JAFXIL010000156.1 GCA_017563185.1 Kiritimatiellia bacterium
GGATGAATCCAGCAGCGGCGAGTATCATGTCTCTCGTCTCGATTGCAAGTTTTCTTCTGTTGAGCCACAGCAGCGGGGCGCCTGCAAGCCCTGCGGCTCCGAACGAGAGGACGCATGTCTCCTTGGTGGAGAACATGAGTCCGCACGCGATGCCGAAGAGAAGAGCCCATGTGCCTGGCTTCATGCGGGCATGAGGGACGCTCGCCGCTGCCGTATGCCGGTCTTCCGCATGCGGAACACATGATCTTGCCGTGAAGTATTCCGTGCCAGTCCAGAGGGCCATCATGAAAAACGATGCGAGAAGCGTCTCCTGGATGAAGTCCGTGGCGAAGAATGCGAACATCGGCGAGGTGCCGAGCGTGACGGCAAAGAGAGCCGGCACGAGCCACGATGCGGCGCGTGAGAGACCGTCCTTCAGCATCAGCCTGCGAATGGCGAGCGCGCCGAATACGAGCGCCATTACGCCGAAGACGAGAGGTGTGCATCTGAGAAGGGTGCCGTCCAGCTCTGCTGTGGTGTTGTGCCCGAAAGCCCGCTGGATGGGAGCGGCGGCGTAGTAGAGCGTGGGGCCGTGGTGGTCGGTGGGCTTGTAGGCATAATGGCCCGTCTCAAGCAACTTGCCAACAGTGAAGGCCTGATTCGCCTCGTCGGGGTGGAATGTGCGGTCGAACAGCATGGCGTGCTAAACGGCGCTATGGCAGCAGAGATGATGCGGGCGCCGCCTGGCGGCGACGGCTGTTGAGCTCCTGCAGCTTTGCGATGAGCGCCTTGAGCCTTTCGCTGGACGCCATACGCTTCATGACAACCGATTCGCTTGTCTGGAAAGCGGATATGATGGCTGCATACGTGGCCTGCGTCTGGCCGAGCGAGTCCTTCAGCAGGGCCATGTCGAGCCAGGCGTCGGCAATCAGATTCCTCTCGGCGGCGTCGCGTGGCTGGATGCGCAGAATCTCGTTCAGCACCGTCTCGGTCTCGGCGGTGAGCCCGCCCTCGAATAGAATCTTGGCCATCGTGCTGCGGTAGGTGGGCTCGAGGTTTGGCGGCATGAGTTCAAGCGCGCGCTTCATGGTGGTGGCGGCGTCGCCGCGCATGCTGCATGTGGAGAAGATGTGGGCGGCGAGGAAGAGCACGTCGAATTCCTGGGCGTCGGGCATGAGGATGGTCTTGCGTGTTGTCTCAAGGGCGCGCACCGTCTGGCCGAGCGTCTGGTAGCACTGTGCAAGCCTTATGCTTTCTACTGCGGAAAGAGGACCTTTTGCGGCCTTGGCGGTGTAGTTGTCGATCTGGCTGGATACGCCCATGAGCTTGCTCAGGTGCAGATTCATCTGGTCGGTGCGCTTGTTGTTGGGGTCCACGCGGTCCGTGTAGTCGAGCATGTCCTTGATCACGTCCCACTTGCGTAGGGGAACGAGCACTTCCTGTATGTAGCGGAATGTGGCCTCGGGGGAGGCAGGATAGAGAAGAACGGCTTCGCGGAACGCCTGGTCGGCCATCGAGTAGAGGCCGTTGTTCGAGTAGAGTCCGGCGATTGCGGCGCGCAGCTTGGAGAAGCTCTTCTGTGCGGGGAAGTCGCGCCGGAACGCCTTGTCATGCAGCAGGCGGCGCTGGTACCAGTCCCAGAACTCCATGTCGTTCTTGACGATCGTGGCGTTGAGCTTGTTCTGCTCGGCGTTGATCTTCATCACGAGGCCGTGGGGGGTGAGGTACGGGTACATCCACTGGATCACGTAGCTCTCCTCAACGTAGAAAGCGTGGCGCAGACGTTCGTGGTCGAACATCATCTTCGTGAGGATGCCGTTTATCTCCATCACGCCGAGTGCGCCTGTCACCTGCACGCGGCCGTTCTCGATCTTGAGGTCGGCGTTGGCGGGGCGCTTGCCGCTTTGGACCTCCGAGACGTAGATGTTGAACGATTCGGCGCTGTCCTCCTTGGATGGAATCCATATCTCATCGCCGTAGAGGTCGCGCTCAACGCTCATGTAGGTGTCGTCGGCGAGGGCGTTCTGCGTGATGAGGTACACGTCGGGCCGCACCCTTGCGGAGTAGATCATGTAAGTTGGAACGAAGCGCCCCGGATCGGTGCCGCCGAAGAAGATCGAGGATGGCTCCATCTCCTCTGGCCACATCGGGTTCGGAAGGGGCTCCTCGTCCGGCGAGAGCTCCTCGCGGATCGCGTTCGCGCCGCGCAGCTGGTAGTTGCCGAACTGCCAGCCGAAGGTGTGCCCGTTCTGCTCGGCCGAGCCCATGGCGAATACAAGCCTGTCGTTCGTGTAGTTTTCCCACACCGGGATGAGCGCCACGCAGGCGGCTGTGGCGCAGAGAGCGTAGAATATGGCCTTGCGGACATTCTCGCTCACGTTGAAGCAGCGGCTCACGAGGCGGTTCGCCACCACCAGGCCTGCGGCGAGGCCGTATCCGATCCAGAGCGAGAACATGCCGTGGGACGAGATGAACTTCACCTTCTGGATGAAGCCATCCTGGATGTCGCCCTTGACGTTGGCGAGCGCCACGAGGCCGAGCGACATCAGCGCGAAGCATGCGCCCACGGCGATGAGCCACTGCTGGGAGACGTCGTCGAGGTCGGCCTTTGCGTCGGCCTGTTCCGCATAGGGAACCACCATTGGCAGGCGCAGCGCGCATTCGGTGGAGAAGAGCGCGAACGCGCCGAACATAAGCCACCTGAACGCGCTCACCGCGGCGGGTGATGGAATGACCGCAAGTCCCTTCTTGAACATCTCCTCCGTCGCAGGGGCGATGGTGAATATCCCCACGCCGCCGGCAAAGCCCCTGCCTGCGAGGCAGAGCAGAAGAAGGACGAGCGCCACAAGCGCGGCGGCGCCGAACGCCGCCATGGAGATATTCGTGCGTAGCGCGGATCTTGGGAAGACCATGTCGAGGATCAAAGACACCTGGCGGCGCAGCATCAGGTACACGCCCGCGCCGGCGATGAGCGCGAGAATGCCGAGCAGGTACTTGTCCACGCGGAAGGGCACCTCGCCTCCGCAGAGACTTTCGAATATGGAGGAGAACGAGAACAAGATAACGAGCGCCGCCACCACCACGTAAATCGCGGCCGCTCCCCACACGGCCTTGACGGCGACGGGGCGCGCCTTGTTCTTTAGACGCAGTATGAAGGTCCATGACGCGAACGGCACGAGAGCGAGCGCAGCGGCCACTATGGTGAACTGCATTCGCAGGTCCTGGAAGTAGAATCCCATCTGCTTAAGGAAGTGGTCGAAGCCGCCTATGGAAGCGAGATTGGGCATCTTGATGGCCTCGTACTGTCCGCGCGTGAGCGCGTGCTTGAAGCCTTCCCAGGTGCGAGGATAGCCCCAGTTCATCGGCGGGTTGCGCAGATCCGAGACGATCGGCATGTAGGCGTAGAACGAGACTCCCAGTTCGGCGAGGAACGTGGCCATCGATACGGAGCGTCCGTTCGGCAGCGTCACGGCCGCGAGCGCCAGCATTGCGAAGTTCCACACCATCGGCCAGAAGAACCACCAGCTGTGGGGATTGGTGAGGCCGTTCATCGCTACCTTGCGCAGCAGGATGAACGCAGCCGCCTGCACCGCCGCGACTGGAATCGCGAAAGCAAGGCCGCTTGGCGTTCCCACAGCGAGCGCGAAGAGGAGCGCCAGACCTGCAAAGAGCAGAAGCGTGGGCTGGGTCCAGGCGAACGGAACGTGGCGCGGGTCGGCGCCGAAGCCCATGTCGCTGGCGGCCGCCACCTCCTTCACGCGGTGAAGCGACGCATCGTATTCGAAGCCAGTCACCGACGCCGCGTACAGCACCGCCAGCACCGCCAGCACGCCAGAGGATATGAGCGTGATCTTCCAGAGCTTCTGGCTCTCTTCTCCGCCGTCCCTGTCCACGAAGGTGGATGCGGCGGCGGCGGTGAACGCGGCCGCGAGAAGGGCGCCTAGAACCGCGTACTTCGTGGGGGTTACGAGCGGCGCTATGGCGCTTTCCAGCGGACCACACCAGGTGGTGGTGCCGGCGAACACCGTGGCCGCGAAGAAGATCAGCGCCGCGCCCGTGCCGCCTACAGCCATTACGGCCTTCGGCAGGGTGTGTTTGCTGCTGCGCCTGCGCATGACAATGCCGGCTATCGGCGCGATGATCACGAGCGCGAGGCCGAGCCACAGGATGACCTCGTTCGGGCAGGCTACGGGATTGGGGAAGGGTTCGCCGACAATCGGCTTGTCGGCCGGGGCGAGTTTGACGATGGGCTCGAACTTGTTTATGACGTCGGAGCTCATGTGCGCAGTGGCGCGGAGCATTGAGCCGATCTGCAGGAGCTTGGCCGTGAGACCGATGGGAATGCACACGAGAATGAAGTCGCGGAAAAGGCGTATGTCGCGAAGGGCGATGATGATGGCGAGGGGCACTGCGGCAAGCAGAAGCACCTGATAGTTCGTGAGGCCGAGGCCGAATATGAATGCGGTGAGCCAGAGTATCTTGTCGGAAGGCATGCGCATCCATCTGTACGAGAGCAGGAAGACGGCCATGAGGAAGAGGGCGTTGAGGGAGTATATCTCGACGATGGTCGATTGCGACCACTCTACGGGCGAGAAGGCGAAGACGAGCGATCCGCCAAGGCCGCCCGCGAGCGACATGAGGGCGTTCCTGCGCGTGCGCTCTTCGGCGTTTTGCTCGCCGTCGGCGGCGGGGATTGAGTCGAGCATGTCGCTTCCCGAGCGGCAGATCAGCATGGCGGTGCAGCCTGCGGCGAACGCGCCGGCAACCGCGGAGAACAAAGAGACGGCCCATGCGGGAGTGGGCTGGCCCATGTATGTGACCCAAGAGAAGATGCGGCAGAATATCCACGAGCAGAGCGACCAGAAGGGGTATCCCGGCGGATGCGGCACGCCGAGGTGGTCGGCCGCCGTGGCGAGTTCGCCGGAGTCCTCGAGGCCCACGCTCGGGCCTAGTGTGAAGAAATACACGAGGAAGGCGATTAGCGTGGCGCCCCAGAACGCGGTCCAGTCAATGCGCCTGAAGAAAGCGCCGGGCTTCGTCTCTGTGCTGAATAGCTTGCTGAACATTTGCTCTCTCTTCTCTTCTTTGTTGAGTGCTTCTGCGGATAAGGTTGCTTCAAGATCGCCTCTGTGCCGGAGCGGGGCGGCGCATGATCGCGCGCAGCAGCTCCTGCGTCACGAGCGACTGCGTGCTGCCGCCCGACGACACGAGCTTCTCGCGGGCCTGCAGGATGAGGAACCTTGCTAGGCGCAGTTCGCCGAGACTGAACGCCTTGGCGTTCTTTGCGCCGCGCTTCACGGCCCAGTCGCCGCGCGAGACGTTCGGGCCCACGCCTGAAGCGTCGAGGTCCTGCACGACCTCGGGCGGGATGTTCTTGGCCCAGCCGCCGTACGGCGTGAGCCAGCCCCTGTCGAGCGCATCGCGGTAGATGTAGAGCTCGCGGAGGAATTTTTCGGCCACGGTGGCGAGCATGATGTCGAAGCCGCTTTTGCCGTCGTCGAAACGGGCGATCGTGGCGAGCAGCTTTGCGGGGCTGCGTTGCGCGATGGCGTCCGTGATCTCCCACAGCTCTGGTTCGTCTCCGCCGGGGGATGCGACTTCGGCCACGTCGGCGGCGGAGACATTGCTTCGCTCCTTGTCGAGGTACGTGCGCATCTTGGCGAGCTCCGAGACTATGCGGCGCGTGTCTGTTCCGACCTTGGAGATGAAGGCGGCGTCTGCGCCTGGATCGAATTTGAGGCCTTCCGCTTCGGCAAGGTCTGGAAGGCGCATGAGCGCGGCCTCCATCTTGTCTCTGCTCTTGCCGCCGGACGAGAACTCCGCGAGCTGTGCGCCGCACTTCATGAGCGCCTTTGCGAAGATGCTGGTCTTGAGAAGCTTTGGCGCCGTGATCACCAGAGTCTGGTTTGGCGGAAGGGGGTTTGCGACGAGATCTTCGGCGAAGCGCGCGAGGGCGGATTTAACCTGCTCCGATACGCCCTTGCCTTCGCCGCGCCCTCCACCCGGCAGGAAGGTGACGCCGCGCCACCATGTGAGCTTCACGGGGTCGAGA
>JAFXIL010000157.1 GCA_017563185.1 Kiritimatiellia bacterium
AGGGGCCTGGAGCCGCTGAATGGACGGGATTGAGGGCTGGGTCCCCGCTCTCGGACCATCAGGCTGGCAGGGCGGTGAAGTTTTCAGCGAAGTGCAGCGCTGGAATCGGATAGAAGCAGACGGTCAAATGAAAACTCCGTGGGTAAACGCCTGAAATCGCTCTTTGATAATTGACCATGTAACAGATGTTATGGTAAAATAAAGATGTTTTCAGCTTTGGGCAATTCCGAATTCTTTATGAAGAATACGTAAATTCCCAAGGAAAACGAGTGTTTTCCCCACACGCGTGGGGATGTTCCGTCCTATCAGAGTCCCAAAAGCCCGCAATGCCGGTTTTCCCCACACGCGTGGGGATGTTCCGTCTGCAATATAATCATCGTCTGGGTGAAGTATGTTTTCCCCACACGCGTGGGGATGTTCCGTCCACGTCGATTATCGGCGCGTTCGGCGTGCGGTTTTCCCCACACGCGTGGGGATGTTCCGTTCCCTGGCAGAAATGGCCTATCGGAAACTGGGTTTTCCCCACACGCGTGGGGATGTTCCTGGATTGCAGTGGCCGTGGACGAGCGCCACGACGTTTTCCCCACACGCGTGGGGATGTTCCGGACTCTGCAATGATGAACAAAATGTCTGCGAAGTTTTCCCCACACGCGTGGGGATGTTCCGACGCGCTACTGCCGCGAGTGCGCGCGCCTGGTGTTTTCCCCACACGCGTGGGGATGTTCCTTGTTGAGAATGGCAACTTGCTGCCGCGGGCGTGTTTTCCCCACACGCGTGGGGATGTTCCGTATTGGGAGGCGGTGGAAGCATGAACATGAGGGTTTTCCCCACACGCGTGGGGATGTTCCGCTGTAGCCGTCGGATGGATCCGTGCCGGCGCGGTTTTCCCCACACGCGTGGGGATGTTCCGACCCGACTTGCCAATGTACAAGCCGACAATGCGTTTTCCCCACACGCGTGGGGATGTTCCGCTGATCAAGGCAAGCCTCATGACGTTCCCCGCGTTTTCCCCACACGCGTGGGGATGTTCCGTCGCCCGTATGTTTTATCCTCCAGACATTTTCGTTTTCCCCACACGCGTGGGGATGTTCCGTGTCGGCGCGAGAATTCAACTTGCCAGTGATAGTTTTCCCCACACGCGTGGGGATGTTCCGTTGCATAGTAAGACCGAGGGCATTGCCATTGCGTTTTCCCCATACGCGTGGGGATGTTCCGTAGTGCGTCGCGTCGTCGGCCTCTCTCTGGGGAAGACACCCCGAAAGGTGAATTGACGAAATTCAACGCAATGGCGCTAGTTCACCCGGTGGAGTTTCACGGAGGAGAATTTCCATTCGTCGGTTTCTGGGTCTTTTACGAGAGATGCCTCGAAAGAACGCTCTTCCGACATTGAGCCACTCAAGGTGGCATTGCCGATGACGTCAGCCTCGTCGTTCGACTTCACATCGATTGTCAGCTGCGAGAACTTGATCGAGATGGTGCGCAGATGCGCGCGGAACACGGCGGCCATCTCCGATGCTTCGTCGGAATCAATGGTCCTGCGCAGCCCAAGTTCGCGTACTTCCATCTTCGTTTTCGGCATGACCATGGCGCCGATGGACTTGGCCTTAACGCCGGCTGCAAGCATCGACTCTGATTCTTCCTTCAAGAAAAGCTCGGCAACGCGGTCGAACTGCTTCTGGATACGCTTCTCGTCGGAAGAGGACATCATAAACCACGCCGTCGCCAGAATTAGAGCGGCCACCGCAGCGATCTTGATCATAGCAGGATTTTTCATGGCATTCATTATAGCATATTTTCGTGGTTCGTGGCTCGTGGTTCGTGGTTCGTGGCAATCATACAACCCTCAAACTTTCAAACTTTAACACCTCCACACCCTCAGACTACACCGTTAAAAAATGGGCGCCTTTAATCGTTTGCAAAACGCGGCGGGGATTTGGTATAATAAAAAGGTTTGTTTTTTTCAACAACGAGCAAAGGAGAAGAAAATGTTTTCAGGTCCCTGGCAGATAGTGTTGCTTTTGGTGGTGATCGTGCTTGTGTTCGGCAGCAAGAAGCTGCCTGAGCTTGCGCGTGCGCTCGGCAAGGCGAAGGGCGAGTTCAAGAAGGGCACGGAGGAGGGCGAGCAGCTGCTCAAGGAAGGCAAGGAAGGCGAGCCCGCCAAGGTCGAGCAGAAGACCGGCGAGGAGGCAAAGTAGTCCGCGCCGCGAGGTCGCGCATTGAACGACGTTCTGCGAGAGCGGCTTAAGTCCGTTCCCAATCGCCCCGGCTGTTACCTGATGAGGGACCGCCGGGGCGTGATCATCTACGTGGGAAAGGCGAAGAACCTTCGCCGCCGCGTGCTTTCGTACTTCCGCCCCGGCGCCAATCACGCGCCCAAGGTGCGTTCGATGGTGAACACGGTGGCCGACCTCGAGTTCATGACCGTCAAGAACGAGGCCGAGGCGCTGCTCACCGAGGCGAGCCTCATCAAGAAGTACAAGCCGCATTTCAACATCCTGATGCGCGACGACAAGCGCTACCTCGCCCTGCGCGCGAATCCCGACGATCCATTCCCAGCATTCCGCACATGCCGGATAGTGCGCGACGACGGCGCGCTCTACTTCGGTCCGTTCCCGTCCTCCCCCGTGGTGCGTGCGGCCAAGGACTTCGTGGAAAAGCGCTGGGGGCTGCGGGGCTGCACGGCGCTCGCGCCGGACAGCGAGACGCACCGCCACTGCCATGCGGACGTGGTGCGCTACTGCACGGCTCCGTGCGAGGGGCACATCTCGATGGCCGGCTACCGCGCGCGCTTCGATGAGGCGTGCGCGTTCCTGCGCGGGGAGCGTCCGCAGGTGATCGCCGAGGTCGTCGAGGAGATGAAGGGCGCCGCCGCGAAGCAGGACTTCGCAAAGGCCGCGCGCTTGCGCGACACGGTGGGCGCGCTCAAGGAGATGACGAAGAGCCACTTCGTGCGGAGGCGCCCGGAGGAGACGCGCGCGGACGCGCGACGGGGCCTGGAGGAGCTCGCGGCCGCTCTTGGCATGGACGCGCCGCCGCGCGTCATCGAGTGCGCCGACATCTCGAACCTCTTCGGCACGCATTCCGTGGCGTCGCTCGTGGTGGCGGTGGAGGGCCTGCCCGACCGCCGCTTCTACCGCCACTTCAAGATCGAGACCGTAGAGGGCGCGGACGACCCGCGTTCGATGGCCGAGGTAGTGCGCCGCCGCTACGGACCCGATTCGACTCTCGTCGCGAAAAGCCCGCGCGCCGACCTCTTCATCTGCGACGGCGGCATAACGCAGCTGCGCGCCGCGCGTGCGGCGTTCGCCGAGATAGGCGTTACGGACATTCCGGTGGTGGGCCTTGCCGAGCGCATGGAGATCATAGTGACCGACGACGAGCGCGGCGAGATCGTGCTGCCGCGCGATTCGCAGGGACTCTTCGTGGCGACGCGCCTTCGCGACGAGGCGCACCGCTTCGCGATCACATACCACCGCAGCCTGCGCGAGCGTACCATACGCGAGTCGGCGCTCGACGAGGTGCCGGGCATAGGCCCCGCGAAGAAGACGGCCCTCCTGAAGAAGTTCCATTCGGTCTATGGCATAGCAAAGGCGAGCGAAGAGGAAATCGCCGCCGTTGCCGGGGTGGGAAGCGCGATTGCGGCCGCAGTGCTGCGCGCGGTGCGCCGTACGGCAGGTGAGCAACGCCGCTGACTTTGCTGATTTTTCATTCATTTCCGCCTTTTTTCAAATTTTTAATTTTCCCCCTTGCAAAATGGTCCAATTTTTGAGATAATATCTTTTTGTTCGACCACCAAAGTAGAGTAAAAAACCATGAAAGTACGTAGTTCCGTTCGTCGCATCTGCGAGAACTGTCGCATCATCCGCCGCAAAGGCGTGGTGCGCGTGATCTGCACAAACCCGCGCCACAAGCAGCGCCAGGGCTAAAAGGAAGAGGAAAGAAAAACCATGCCAAGATTGATGGGTGTGGATATTCCGGGCAAGAAGCATGTTCGCTATGCTCTCCGGTACATCCACGGAATCGGGCCGAAGCGCGCGGATGACGTGCTGGCGGCGTGCAACATCGAGCCGAGCAAGAAGGCCGATGATCTCTCGCAGGACGAGATCCATGCGATAACGACGTACATTCAGGACCACTACCGGGTCGAAGGCGATCTGCGCCGCGAGGTTTCGCAGAACATCCGCCGTCTGATTTCCATTGGTTCGTACCGCGGCCTCCGCCACAAGCGCGGCCTGCCGGTGCGTGGTCAGCGCACGAAGACGAACGCGAAGACGCGCAAGGGCAACCGCAAGGCGTCTGCGGCCGCGATTCGCTCTAGCGCTCCCTCGAAGAAGTGATTTAGAGAGGTAAGAAATGAGCGAAGAAAACATCAAGCAGGAAGCTGCGGCGGCACCTGCCGCCACGGCTGAGACCGAAGCGGCGGCGACCGCTGCGGAGGGCGAGGCTGCCGCGAAGAAGGGCCGCCCGCGCAAGACTATTCCGCCGGGCATTGCCTTCATCCGTTCCACGTTCAACAACACGCAGGTTTCGATTGCCGACGCCCGCGGCGGTGTGATTGCGTGGAGCTCGGCGGGCAAGGCCGGCTTCAAGGGCAGCCGCAAGTGCACGGCGTTCGCCGCGACGATGGTCGCGCAGGACGCGGCGCGCACGGCGTACGCCAAGGGAATGTCCGAGTGCGAAGTGCGCATGCAGGGCGCTGGCGCGGGCCGCGAGTCGGCCGTGCGCGCCATCCAGGCCGCAGGCATTCGCGTAACCATGATCACGGACTGCACGCCCGTTCCTCATAACGGGTGCCGTCCTCGCAAGAGCAGGAGGGTTTAACCATGGGTCGTTATACAGGTCCCCGTTCAAAGATTTCCCGTCGTTTCGGCGAGCCGATATACGGTCCCGACAAGGTGCTTTCGCGCCGTCCGAACCGTCCCGGCCAGCACGGCGGCAAGCGTGCGCGCAAGCTTTCCGAGTACGGCGAGCAGCTGCGCGAGAAGCAGAAGGCCCGTTTCATGTACGGCATGCGCGAGAAGCAGTTCCGTCTGTTCTTCGAGCGTGCGAAGTCCATGCAGGGCGTTACGGGCGAGAATCTGCTCCGTCTCTGCGAGACTCGGCTTGACAACGTCGTGTACCGTCTTGGCCTTGCGCCCACGCGCGCTGCGGCTCGCCAGCTCGTGACGCACCGCCACGTGACGGTGAACGGCAAGGTGTGCGGCATTCCGTCCTACATCGTGCGCGTCGGCGAGATGATCAGCCTCAAGGAGAAGTCTCGTCAGCTCACGGCGGTTGGGCAGTCGCTCGAGCACCACAAGATCACAGTTGCGTGGCTCTCGTTTGACCGCACGACGATGACGGGTTCGCTTTCGAGCCTCCCCACGCGTGAAGAGATTCCCGAGCAGATCGACGTGCAGTCGATCGTCGAACTCTACTCGCGTTAATGTCCGCGGGGCTTCCCCGCTAACTGTTTCCATCTATCTCAAGGGAGGTATAAATGCCGATCCGTTTGAGTCGTTTTGAAATGCCTAAGAGCGTCCAAAAGGACGTGGACACCGCGACCGGAAAGTATGCCCGTTTCATCGCCGAGCCGTTTGAAATCGGCTATGCGCGCACGATCGGGAACTCGCTCAGGCGCGTGCTCCTCTCGTCCATCGAGGGATGCGCGATCAGCTCGGTGAAGATCGAGGGCGTAAGCCATGAGTTCTCGACCATCCCCGGCGTCGCGGAGGACGTAACAGACATCATCCTCAACCTGAAGCGCGTGCTGCTGAAGACGTTCACGCGCGAAACCACAACGCTGCACCTTAAGAAGGAGGGCCCCTGCACGGTCACCGCCGGCGACTTCGCAGAGGAGAACTCCGTGGAGGTGCTCAATCCCGGTCTTGAGATCGCGAACCTCGAAGAGGGCGCGGTTCTTGACATGCAGTGCGAGATCCGCACGGGCCGCGGCTTCTGCCTGGCCGACGGGAACAAGACGCCGGACCAGGAGATCGGCCGCATCGCGATCGACTCGATCTTCTCGCCCGTGACGCGCGTGAACTTCCTCGTGGAGAACACCCGCGTCGGCCAGCGCACGGACTACGAGAAGCTCATTCTCGACGTCTGGACCGACGGCCGCGTCACCCCGGACGAGGCGCTGAAGATCGCAGCCGCCGTGCTGCGCCGCCATCTCGACGTGTTCGTCGACTACTCCAGCGTGGAGTCGCTCGACATCGACGAGACCGAAAAGAAGAGCTCCGACGAACGCGAGCACCTGCGCAAGCTGGTGAACATGTCCGTCAACGAGATCGAGCTTTCGGTGCGCGCCGCGAACTGCCTCAACAACGCCAACATCACGTCGGTGGGCGAGCTTGCCCAGAAGACCGAGGCGGACATGCTCAAGTACCGCAACTTCGGCAAGAAGTCCTTGACGGAAATCAAGGAGAAGCTGAAGGACCTCGGCCTGTGCCTTGGCTACAAGTTCGATCCCGACCTGCTCGAAACAAAGAAGTAAGGAAGTTTTCCCATGCGTCATCAGAGAGTAATGAAGAAGTTCGGCCGCTCGTCAGCGCACCGCAAGGCCCTCATGAAGAGCCTTGTGACGAATCTGATCCTCGCCGAATCCATCAAGACCACGCTCCCCAAGGCCAAGGAGGCCCGCAAGGACGCCGACCACATGGTCACGATCGCCCGCAGGGGCCTCGAGGCCGCCGTGGCGGAGAAGCCGAAACCCGAGGCGCTTCTCGCCGCCCGCCGCCTCGCGGCGTCGCGCCTGCAGCAGCCCAAGGCCGTGCAGAAGCTGTTCGACAAGATCGCGCCCGCGATGAAGGGCCGCAACGGCGGCTACACGCGCATCATCAAGCTCGGCGCCCGCAAGGGCGACGCCGCCGAGATGTGCATTCTCCAGTGGGTGACCGCGCCTGAGGCAGTGGACAAGAAGCCCGCGGCCGAAGAGGCACCCGCCGCCGAAGCGCCGGCTGCCGAAGAGGCCAAGTGAGAGCCTACACCAGAACGGGAGACTCGGGAGAGTCCTCCGTCGAAGGCGGGCGCGTCCGAAAGGATGCGCTCGTTTTTGACGTTCTGGGCGACCTCGACGAGCTCAATTCGTGGCTCGGCGTCGTGCGCACAACCCCCTGCGCGGCGATGGCGCCGGATGGCGGCGCCGCGTTCGATCCCGCCTTCTTCGTTCGCCTTCAGCGCAACGTGGTGTCGCTTTCGGCAAACATCGCGGGCTACGCCGAATTCCCGTATGAAGTCGATTTCGTGCCGCTTCTCGAGGCCGAGACCGACCGCCTTTCGCCGCCCAATGCGGCGCCGTTCGCGTTCTGCGTGCCAGATGGCTTCACGCATGTGACCCGCGCCGTGTGCCGCCGCGCCGAGCGTTCGCTCGTGCGCTTCTCGCCCAGTCATCCTGGCGTTCCGTTCCTCAACAGGCTTTCGGCATATCTCTTCGCCCTTGCCTGCACCATAAGTTCGGCGTCATGAAGAAACTTGCTTTTGCAGTATGCGCGATGCTTCTCGCGGCGTTGGCAGGATGCTCCACAACGCTTGTGCGGGGCGAGCCCATTTCCGTCAGAATCGGCGGCGCGGAAGTGCAGATGACGTGCGTAGTCGAGGCGCTTCTATCGATGAAGGGCGTCCGTGTGCAGGCGCTGAACGGCGCGTGGAGGGACCATGCGCTCCAGGCGCAGTGCGTGATGAAGGGCGACGGTGAGAAGCTCACGGTCGTCTTTCTCGCGCCGCAGATTCGGCTTGTGACGATAAACGTGGAGAGGCCGCACGCGCTCAGGTGCGAACGCGCGCCGCAGATTCCAAGCGCGTTCGAGCCTGAGAATGCGCTCCTCGACCTTGCATTCGTGAATCTGCCCGTTGACGAACTGCGCCACGCGCTTTCGCCTGCGCTGCGCGTGGAAGAGAATGCCGACGGCGCGCGGAAGCTTCTCGCGCCCGGGGGCACGCTCGTCGCGGAGCTTTCGGCGCCACGCGCGGACGGCGTTCGCAAGTACAGAAACGCGATCTACGGCTACGAGTACGAGATACGCGAGATATAGGATTGCCTGTTTTCACCGAGCGGGCGATTTGGTATAATTGGCAATGAGCGAACGAAAGGAAGACTGGCGCGAATGAGATTGTTAATGGCAGCGATTGTGGCGGCGGCGTTTCAGGTGCGCCCGATGCCGCGGCAGGATGGTCCGCTCGAGCCGTCCATCCAGAACGAGGTCGACCATGCGGTCGATCTCGCCGATGCGTGGCTTGCGCGGCAGACGAACCTCGTGGCGGCGGCGCGTTCGAACACGACCAACTGCATTGACGCCGCGCGTCTCTTCTCCACAAACGGCCTCACGCGCGAGAAGATCGCGCTCAAGCTCATATCGATCCAGAAGGGCGAAGGCTGGTGGATCGCCTCAACCAACGCCGCGCCCACCCGCGCCGCCGTTGAAATACTGAAAGGTCTCTGATGCATCCCGATCTCATATCGCTCGGCTTTCTGCACATAAAGACGTACGGCGCCTTCATGGCGCTTGGCTTCCTCGTGGCATGGCAGGTGCTGGCGTGGCTGTGCAGGCGCACCGGACGCAATCCCGAGCCTTGCACAAACCTGATAATGCTGATGATGATCAGCGGTGTCGTCGGCGCGCGCATCGCGTACGTCGTCGAACACTGGACGACAGAATTCGCCGGACATCCCGAGATGATTGTTCGCGTGGACAAAGGCGGGCTGATGTTCTACGGCGGATTGATCTTGGCGATTGCCGTGTTCTTCGCGTGGTGCCGCGCGAAGCGCGAGAAGATTCTGCCGATGGCGGACCTCTTCGCGGTGGTGATTCCGCTTGGACACGCCTTCGGCCGCGTGGGATGCTTCTTCTACGGATGCTGCTTCGGACGCATCTCGAATGCGTCGTGCGCCGTCTCGTTTCCGCGCGGATCGCCCGCGTGGCACGAGCAGCTGAACGCCGGGCTCATCGCCGCTGACGCCCGCGCGGCGCTGCCTGTGCTGCCCACGCAGCTCTTCGAGGCGGTTTCGGTGTTCATTCTTTTTTTGGCGCTTCTGGCGCTCCATCGTCGGTTCTGGAAGGAGCGTCCAGGTTTCGTCACAGGCTGCTACATGATTGGTTATGCGTGTGTTCGCTACGGAATTGAAGTTTTGCGCGGCGATCCTCGTGCCAACGTGGGCAATTTCACCATCAGTCAGGCGATTTCCCTTGCGCTGATTCTTTTAGGTTCCGCATTTATCCTTGTTGCGTTTCGTCGCGGAAAATTGTAATATATATGGACCACAAGAGGAAGGAAGGCTTTGCAAATGAACCTGACATACCCGATTAAGACGGCGGCTGTGCTTGCAACCGCTGCGGTTTTTGCTGTCTGTTCGTACGCGCAGGACGATGCCGCGGACGACAAACCTGAGGCCGGCGCGGCTGCATCCGAACAGGCAGCCGACGATTCTGGCGTTGCTGCGGTGAAGACGGCGGACAAATTCTTCTACCCGCTCATCCGCTGCGTTGACGCAAGCGGAACGGTGCAGGTGCTCAAGCCGCGCACCGCCGACTGGGTGGACGCCGAGGAAGGGCGCTACTATCCGCTCGGCTCCATAGTGCGCGTGATTGGCGATGGCAAGACGTCTGCGCGTGCCAAGTTCGAGTTCGGCGACAAGTCTTCGCTCGTCGCAGGCGAAGGCGTGGAGTTCGCGACTAAGGAGATCAAGATCGGCGATCTCAATCGCACGCTTGTTCTCAGGAAAGGCCGCGTGTACCTCAAGCTGCCGCTCCAGCTCAAGGAAGGTTTCTTCAGCGTCGAGGCTCCCAATTTCCAGTGCGAGAATCTCGCCGGCGAGAGCTGGTTCGACTATTCCGCCGAGGCGGACGGCGACGAGGCCGTGCTGCGCTGCGTGACGGGTTCGATGGCGCTTTCCGGAAAGCACTTCAAGTTTCCGCGCCTCGTCGCGGCGAACCAGCTGCGCATCACCACTACAGGCAAGGGGCTCTTCTCCGTGATCAAGGGCGAAAGCGGCGACTGCAAGGCGCAGCTCGACCAGGGCATAATCGCTGAGCGCAACTTCGAGACGGGCGAGTCGGTCGAGAAGGCGAAGTCGCTCGACTTCACGCTCTCGGCGCAGTGCGTGATCAAGATCTTCCGCGCCAAGTCCAATGTGGGCGGGCGCATGGTCGTCTCCATGATGACATTCAACGCCACGGGCGACATGAAGAACCGCATCGCGTTCGCCGAGGGCCGCGCCAACGTTAACTCCGGCGAGCTCGTGGTCTCCACGAAGGTCGCCGAGGCTGACAAGGCCGCAAAGAGCAGCCGCGTGGACGAGGAGACCGAGACGGTTGAGGTGAAGCCCGCCGAAGAGAAGAAGCCCGCCGCGCCCAAGGAAGAGAAGAAGGACGACGAAGACGATCTCATCTGATGCGGCGTCGGCGTCCACGCAGTGGTGCGCGAGCCGTTTCAAGGAAATAAAAGAAACAAGAAAGACAGGAAAGCAAAGTGGTCATTCATCATTTCAACCGCCTCATAAAGAACAAGTGGGTGTGGGGTGTATTCGCAATAGCGATCTCGGTGTTCTTCGCGTTCGACTTCCTATTCAGGGGAGACGGAGAGAGCGGCAGGCCGTCGTCCAACTCAGCCGGCAAGCTTGGCGGCAAGGACGTGTCGGGCGCGTTCTTCAACCGTCTGGTGAACGACGTGCGCGGCTTCGGCCGCGGGCGCGACAACACGACCCCCGCCGCCGAGGTCAACCGCCGCGCATGGCAGAACGCCGCCGCGCTCGCCGTGGCGAAGAGCGTCAAGCTTGAGGCCTCCGACGAGGACGTGCGCGCGCAGATCCGCCGCGACCCGGCGTTCAAGGACGAAGGCGGCGCCTTCAGCCTTCAGCGCTACGAGATGCTGCTGCGCGAGAACGGAATGTCGCCCGAGCTCTTCGAGGAGTACCTAAAGCGCCGCCTCACGCTCGGCAAGCTCCAGCAGGTGGTGCTGGGCAGCGCCGCGTGGGCTAGCCCTGCGGAGCTCGAGACCGCCATCAACGACGTCACCGACAAGTTCACCGTGCGCGTGGCCACGTTCACCGACAAGGACGCCGCCAAGGTCACGATCGACGACAAGGGCATCGAGGCCTACTACAACGACAACACCAACTCCATCGCGCTTCCCGACTGCGTGACGGTGAAGTACGCCCGCTTCGACGCGGCCGCCACCAACCGCCTCGCGCAGTTCACCATCGCCGCCGAGGAGGTGAGCAACCACTGGGACGTCGTGCAGGACGAGAGCCGCTTCAAGGTGACAACGAAGAAGGGCACCAACACCGTCACCGAGGTGATGAGCCTCGAGAAGGCGTGGCCGATCGTGGAGCGCGACCTCAAGCTCGCCGCCTCCATCGAGGCGTACCGCACTAACCTCCTTTTCCGCGTGTATCCGCAGGACGACAAGGCGTTCGACCCCAAGGTCGACCGTCTTGAGAAGATCGCGGCCGAGGAAAAGGTGAAGGTGGAGACCTCCAAGCCGTTCGCCCTCGACGGACGCGGCTTCGTGAAGGGCTTCATGGTGCGCGCAAACCAGATCGCCCCTGGATGCGACGGCTTCTCCGCGGCGGTGGCCGAGCTCGATCCTGATTCCGCCGACCTGAGGTACGGCGTGGTGGTCGGCAAGGACAGCGTGTACCTCGTTGAGCGCGCGAGCTTCGTGAAGGCGCACGTGCCCACCTTCGCCGAGGCGAAGGAGCACATCCGCGCCGACGCTCTCGCCGACGCGAAGAAGAAGGCGTTCAAGGCGAACGTCGAGAAGACGCGCGCCCTCGTGGCGGCCGAGCTCGCGAAGGGCAAGCCGTTCGACGAGAAGATGTTCACAGGCGCGACGGTGTCCACGCAGATCGTCTTCTCCGTGGCGTCCACGCAGTACAATTCGTTCACCGACGCCACGTACGTGCCGCGCGCCACGATGAAGCTCGCGAAGGGGCAGCTCTCCGACTTCATCACCACGGCGAGCCCCACGCGCGGCCTTGTGGTATACGTGGTGGACCGCACGCCCGGCGACGCCGCGCAGGTGCAGATGGTGCGTTCGCAGCTGCGCGACGAAATTTCGCGCGGCGCGATGATGACGCTGCCTGCGGCCTGGCAGGAGTGGAATCTGAACCGCATGGGATTCGAGCCCGCCGATTTCGCGTCCGTCAAGGCCCGCGATGAAGCTGCCAGTCTTGAGGATTGATCCTTCGGCAAAGATGCCGAGCTACGCCCATCCCGGCGATGCCGGGATGGACGTTCATTCTGTCGAGACGCTTGTATTGCCGCCTGGCGGTCGGGCGTGTGTGCGTACGGGGCTTGCATTCCAGCTGCCGCCCGACGCCGAGGCTCAGGTGCGTCCTCGTTCCGGCCTCGCGCTTAAGCATGGAGTGACGGTGCTGAACGCGCCGGGCACCATCGACGCCGGGTACAGGGGCGAAGTGTGCGTGATACTCGCCAATTTCGGAGATGAGCCGTTCACTGTGGAGAAGGGCATGAGGATCGCGCAGGTTGTCGTGGCACCGGTTGCGCGCGCGGAGGTTGTGGAGGTGGAGGCGCTGGACGCCACCGAGAGAGGCGCCGGCGGGTTTGGCTCCACCGGGTTGTCGTGATGTGTGGTTTTATGTGAGGGAAAGGCTGGAGACGAGATGGTTCTTGATGTCGTAAAGTACGGTTCAAAGGTGCTGCGCGAGGCAGCGGTGCCCGTGCCGTCCGTCACGCCCGCGCTGCGGAACCTGGCGGCGGACATGCTTGAGACGATGTATAAGGCGAAGGGCGTGGGCCTTGCCGCACAGCAGGTGGGCCGCACGGAGTCGATGTGCGTGATCGACGTGCCCGCCAGCTGCGAGGCGGACGACGAGACGAAGGCGTTCAACGCCTCGGTCGCCATGCCGCTTGTGATGTTCAACCCGGTGATCGTGGCGAAGGAGGGCTCGCAGGACGGCAAGGAAGGCTGCCTGAGCTTCCCCAACATGGGCGCGAACGTCGTACGCGCCGAGCAGGTGACGTGCCAGTACACTGACGTAAAAGGCATGCCGCAGATGGTGACGGCCCGCGGCTTTCTCGCGCGCGCCATCCAGCACGAGACCGACCATCTGGCGGGAGTGCTTTACGTGGACTTGGTGAGCGCGGTGGAGAAGCTAAAGCTTGCGGACAAGCTCCAGAAGCTTGCGAAGAAGAACGGCGGAGCGCTGTAGCGAAAGGGGATGTAGGGCATGAAGAAGTCTGGAAACAGGGCGCTGGTGGCGATTCTTGCGGCCATGCCGGTCATGGCGTTGGCATTTCGTCCGCCGGCCGTGCCGCTTGTGTCGGTTGATCCGTTCTTCAGCGTGTGGAGTCCGGCGGACAGGCTGACGGACGCGGAGACTGCGCATTGGACGGGAGCGAAGCAGCCGATTTCGGTGACGCTGACGGCAGACGGGAAGACGTGGAGGCTGTGCGGGCTCGAGCCGAAGGACGTGCCGGCGCTTCCTCAGACGGGCGTGGAGGTGCGTCCGCTCCAGACGGTGTGCACTTTCGCGGAGGGCTCGCTCAAGGCGACGCTCGTGTTCTCGACTGCGAAGCTCGTGGACGATCTCGACGTGTTCTCGCGTCCAGTCGCATACGTGACGGCGCGCGTGAAGGGCGCGAGGGACTGGCGGCTCAACGCTTCCATCTCGCCTGCGCTCGCGACGAACGACGACAAGGCGCAGATGGTCACAAACCGCTGCATGGTGGCGGCGCTGCCGGCGATGTCGGTCGGCCGCGCCGGGCAGAAGCCGCTCGCCAAGGGCGGCGACCGCGTGCGCTGCGACTGGGGCTGGGCGTGGCTGGTGGGGCCGAGCGAGCCGAGGGACGGCGAGGCGCACTTCCTTCTCGCGTACGACGACGTGAAGGCGATGCGGTTCTTCGGCGAGGACCTTCCCGCGTGGTGGCGCCGCAACGGCCTCAAGTTCACGTCGATGCTCGCGAAGGCCGTGGTGGAGCGCAAGGACGTGCTTGCGCGCCTTGACGCCTTCGACTCCGAGTTTGCGCAGGATCTGGCGCGCGTGGGCGGCGAGAAGTACGCGAAGATCGCAAGCCTTGCCTACCGCCAGTCGTTCGCCGCCTGCAAGCTTGTGGCGGACAAGAACAACCAGCCCATCTACCTTTCGAAGGAGCAGGGCTCGGGCGGACTTGTGGGCACGGTGGACGTGCTCTATCCGCAGGCGCCGCACCTTCTGCTCGTGAGCCCCACCCTCTTCCGCGCCACGCTCGCGCCCGTCTTGGTGTACGCAAGCCACTCCCGCTGGCCGTGGTCCTTCGCGCCGCACGACCTCGGCCTCTATCCAATCGCTGAAGGGCAGATCTACGGCGGCGGCGAGAAGGGCAAGAAGGAGAGCGTGCTGATGCCCGTGGAGGAGTGCGGCAACATGATAATATCGCTCGCCGCGCTTGCGCACGTGGAGGGCAATGCCAGCTTCGCGGCCGGATGGTGGCCGCTCGTGACGAAATGGGCCGAGTACCTCGCGAAGTTCGGCTTCGATCCCGGCAGCCAGCTCTGCACGGACGACTTTGCTGGCCATCTCGCGCACAACGCCAACCTTGCCGTGAAGTCGATCGTGGCGCTTGCGTGCTACGCGCGCCTTGCCGAGGGCGTTGGCGATGTCGCGACGGCGCAGAAGTACGCGAAGCTCGCGCGCGACATGGTGCCGAAGTGGATGGAGGCGGCGAAGGGCGGGCGCGAGGGCGGCTACCGCCTCGCGTACGACGTGGCAGATTCGTGGTCGATGAAGTACAACCTCGCGTGGGACCGCGTGCTCGGCCTTGGCCTCTTCCCGCAGGAGGTCGCCGAATCTGAGATGAAGGCGTATCGCGCGCTCCTGCAGCCGTTCGGTCTGCCGCTTGACAGCCGCAAGCTCTGGACGAAGGCCGACTGGCTTGTGTGGTGCGCCACGCTCACCGGCCGCCGTGCCGACTTCGACGCGCTCATTGACGGCCTCTACCGCTTTGTGGACGAGTCGCCCAGCCGCGTCGCATTCTCCGACTGGTATTGGACCGACAGCGGCAAGTACCAGCACTTCATCGGCCGCAGCGTGATCGGCGGCGTGTTCATGCCGATGCTCTGCGACGCCTCCCTGTGGCGCAAGTACGCAGCGCGCGACTCTGCGAAGACTCGTCTCTACGCGCCGTTTGCATCCGGCGAAAGCGAGCCGTTCAACCTTGCCTCGTTCAACATCCGCTGCCCGGCCGACAGCGGCGACAATGCATGGTCCAACCGCCTTCCCCGCGTGGTGAAGGTGATCAAGGACCACGCCTTCGACATAATGGGCGTGCAGGAGGCCACTCCGGGGCAGCGCGATGACCTCGACGCGGCTCTCGGCGGCGGCTGGGCGCGCGTGGGCCTCGGGCGCGAGCCGAACGACAGGGGCGAGGCGATGTGCATATACTACAGGAAGGACCGCTTCGAATGCCTTGGCACCGACACGTTCTGGCTCTCCGAGACGCCGCGCGAGCCGGGTTCGAAGTCGTGGGACGCCGCCTGCACCCGCACCTGCACATGGGGACTCTTCCGCGACGTAAAGACAGGCCGCCGCTTCCGCTACTTCAACACTCATCTCGACCACATCAGCCCCCATGCGCGCGTGATGGGGATGAAGGCGCTGCTCGCCGAGATGGAGCGCGTAGCGCAGGGCGAGACGGTGATTCTCACGGGCGACCTGAACGACAGCTTCGAGAGGATTCCCGCCGCGGAGCAGAAGAGGCTGCTGAAGGGCTGCGGCCCGCAGATCTCGAGCGAGGTCACTTTCGAGCATCCCATATTCGCGGCGTCGCAGACGCTGTACGACACTCTCTTCCGCACCGAGAAGCCGCACGAGGGGCCTCTGCGCACGTTCCATGGCTATCAGCCCGAGAACAAGGTGAGGATTGACTACGTATTTGCAAGCGGCAACGTGCGCGTGCTGCGCCATGTGACGTGCGCCGACAGGCCGGAAGGCCTTTTCCCGAGCGACCATGACGCGGTGATGGTGCGCATCGAGATACGTTAGAGAGTTTGGGGAGAAAAAGAAAGGAAAAAGAAGATGAAGAAAATCATTGGATTCTCCGCGATGGCGCTCTGCGCCGCGTGCTATGCGGCCGAATGCTGCGATTCGCAGCTCCAGCCGATGAAATGGGCCGACGACGCGTTTGCGTCCGGCGTGTGGACAAAGGACGCGCAGGGCGTGCTCACGGCCAGCAAGGACGCCGCCATATGGAGCGCCAACGAGTACGAGAACTTCACGCTCTCGTTCGAGTACAAGCTTGATCCCGCCGCCAACTCAGGTGTGATCATATACTGCCCCAGCGACAAGTGCGCCGGGGCGAAGTGGATTCCAAACTCCGTTGAGATCCAGCTGCTGGACGACAACCACGAGAAGTGGAAGAAGGATCCGGGCTATCTCAGGAACTCTAGTCTCTACGGCCATCTCGCGCCTCTCGCAACGCCGGCCAAGCCCGCGGGCGAGTGGAACACGATGACCGTTACGGCGAAGGGCAAGAAGATCGTCGTCAGTGTCAACGGCGTGAAGACGATTGACGCGGACCTCTCCAAGTGGACGGACGCGAAGAAGAATCCCGACGGCACGAAGATTCCGCCGTGGCTGAGCCGTCCGTGGGCCGAACTCACCACCAAGGGACGCATCGGCTTCCAGGGCATGCACGGCGGCGCAAAGCCGTACTTCCGCAACGTGAAGATTGGTCCGGCCAAGTGAGATTAGTTCCTAGCGCCGATACGAAATGGGAGAATTTCCTGTGTGCTTAGCGCGCGCAGGAAATTCTAGTTTTTTTGCAGTTTGCAATCATATGTTTGCATATTTGCATATTCTATGTGGCGTTGCAAAAAGAGTGCAAATAATTTCTTGAGATTGTGTAGATTTCTGCCATCGGCCACCTACTCACAAGTGGACAAAGCCAACCAACCGTCCGTTGCCGCTTCAGGACTTCCCCATACCCTGAAGCGGTATTTATTTTCCCAATGTATCAAGTACAAAATTTTAATTTTACCCCCCTTGTATGTATGCCAGAATAATGCTATACTATTCCTTCACCGCTGAAACAGTTAACAAAGTGGTCGCTTACCACACTTCATTCGCGGTGAAGAGTCATTTCATCAATTTCTAAAAGCAATCAGTGAGAAACTGAAAGGTAAGCCAATGAAAGCAGAGCGCAAGGTATTCGGCAAACTGCAGAATACGTACGATCCGCCGGATCTGATCGAGATCCAGACGAAGTCCTACCGTGACTTTCTTCAGGAGGATGTTCCGCCAGCGAAGCGCGAGGAGAAGGGGCTTCAGGCGATTTTCCACGAGATATTCCCCGTGACGAGCTTTGACGGCCGCTACGTGCTGGACTTCGTGAAGTACCGGCTCGACCCGCCTGAGTACACGTACCAGCAGGCGCTCTACGAGGGCGAGACCTACTCCAAGCCTCTCGTTGCCACGTTCACGCTCAAGGACGGCGATGTGGCGAAGACGGAGGAGGTGTTCCTCGGCGACATCCCCGCTATGACGGAAGACGGTGCGTTCGTGATCCACGGCGCGGAGCGCGTGATAGTGTCGCAGCTGCACCGTTCGCCCGGCATATCCACGGAGCGCACGATGCACGCCAACGGCCAGCCGCTTCTGAGTGTGAGGATCATTCCCGACCGCGGCACATGGATCGAGATCATGTTCGACCCGAGCGATCTTCTGTGGTGCCACATGGACCAGCGCCGCCGTCGTAGGAAGTTCTTCGCGACCACGCTTCTGCGCGCGCTCGGATACGGTTCTGACGAGCAGATACTCAAGCTCTTCTACGACTTCGACACGCTAGAGACGTCTCGCAGCTGGACTGAGAAGGAGCTCCACATGCGCGTCATGAAGGAGGACATCGTGGATGCCTCCTCCGACGCCGTGCTGGCCCGCCGCTATGACCCCGTTACGCCGAAGATGATGGAAAACTTCCGTGAAGCGGGCATCGGCAAGATCGACGTCGTGGACGTTTCTGTGGACAACGGCACGCTCATCAAGACGCTGCGCGAGGACGCCAAGCTCGGCATCCAGAACGAGGAGGACGCGCTCAAGGACATCTACAAGCGCATGCGCCCTGGCGACCCCGCCACCGCGCAGAACGCCAAGCAGATGATGGGCCGCCTCTTCTTCGAGCTTGCCCACTACGACCTTGGCTACGTTGGCCGCTACAAGATCAACAAGAAGCTTGGCCTCTCCGGCAAGGTGCCCGAAGAGCTGCGCACGCTCCACGAGAGCGGCATTGAGGTGATCGAGGCGATCCGTCTGCTGCTGAAGATATTCATGGGCAAGGAGCAGGTGGACGACATCGACCATCTTGGCAACCGCCGCATCCGCACAGCGGGCGAGCTTCTTGAGAACCAGTGCCGCCTGGGCCTTGCGCGCACCGAGCGCCTCATCCGTGAGCGTTTCACCACGCATGACGCGCAGCAGAACCAGGGCCCGCTCACGCCTCAGCGCCTTGTGAACTCGAAGACGTTCTCGTCCGTGGTCACGGAGTTCTTCAGCCGTTCGCAGCTGAGCCAGTTCATGGACCAGACGAACCCGCTGTCGGGCCTCGCCCACAAGCGCCGTCTCTCGGCCCTCGGCCCGGGCGGCCTCTCCCGCGAGCGCGCCGGATTCGAGGTGCGCGACGTGCATCCCTCGCACTACGGCCGCATTTGCCCTATCGAGACGCCTGAAGGCCCGAACATCGGCCTGATCTCCTCGCTCGGCCTCTACGCGAAGATCAACAGGTTCGGCTTCATCGAGACGCCCTACCGCATTGTGCGCAACGGCAAGGTGACAAACACCGTGGAGTATCTCTCTGCCGACGTTGAGGAGCAGTATGTGATCGCGCAGGCCAACGCGCCGCTGAACGCCGACAGGACGTTCGCGGAGGAGCGCGTGACTTGCCGCTACCGCACCGAATTCTGCGACAAGCCCGTGAGCGAGGTCCAGTACATGGACGTGGCGCCTATGCAGGTGATCTCCATCGCCGCCGGCCTCATCCCGTTCCTCGAGCATGACGACGCGAACCGCGCGCTCATGGGCGCGAACATGATGCGCCAGGGCGTGCCGCTTCTCCAGAGCGAGCGCCCCTACGTGGGCACGGGCCTCGAAGGCGTGGCCGCGAAGGACAGCCGCGTGATAGTGCAGGCCGAGGAGGACGGCGTGGTTGCGTACGTCTCGGCCAAGGTTGTTCTCACTACGGAGAACGGCAAGCTTCCCGCCGGCATCGAGCCCGAGCCCGCCGATGACTCCAAGTACGACTACGAGAAGGAGGCGAAGAAGGGCGTTCGCCGCTACAAGCTCCAGAAGTTCCGCCGCTGCAACGCCGGCACCTGCTTCAACCAGAAGCCGATAGTCAAGCACGGGCAGAAGGTCCAGAAGGGCGACTGCCTTGCGGACGGACCCGCCACCGACCAGGGCGAGCTCGCGCTCGGCAAGAACCTGCTCGTGGCGTTCATGAGCTGGCGCGGCTACAACTTCGAGGACGCCATCCTCGTCAACGAGCGCCTCATGCGCGAGGACGTGCTCACCTCCCTGCACATCGTCACCTTCGAGTGCGGCGCGCGCGACACGAAGCTCGGCCCCGAGGAAATCACGCGCGACATTCCCAACGTGGGCGAGAACGCCCTCAAGAACCTCGGCCCCGACGGCATCGTGCGCGTGGGCGCCGAGGTGAAGCCCGGCGACATCCTCGTGGGCAAGGTCACCCCGAAGGGCGAGACGGAGCTCTCTCCCGAAGAGCGCCTGCTGCGCGCGATCTTCGCCGAGAAGGCCGCCGACGTGCGCGACACGTCGCTCACCGTGCCGCCTGGCACGACGGGCGTGGTCATGGCCGTGAAGGTCTCCACCGCGCAGGAGGCGCCCCGCGCCTCCGCAGGCGATGACGGCGAGGAGAAGGCGAAGAGCGAGGCGAAGCGCGACGCGGGCAAGAAGCGCGACCAGCAGCGCAGGAAGCTCGAGGTCGAGCTCACCACCGCGCTCTCCAACCTGCTTCTCAACGAGAAGATCCCGCTCGACGTGATCGACTCGGAGTCGAACGACATCATCATCCCGGCCAACCGCAAGATCACCAAGGGCCTGCTCTCGCGCCTCGCCAAGGCGCACGGCCACTACCACATACCCGACGGTCCGCGCGCCGAGCAGATCGCGGAGATCATGGACCAGTTCGCCCCCCGCTTCGCCGAGATCGACGACGCGGCCCGCGCGTTTGACACGGTGGACGAAGACGACTTCGGCGGCGAGGGCACCGTGGTCAAGAACGTGCGCGTGTACCTCGTGGACAAGAAGAACCTCTCCGTTGGCGACAAGATGGCGGGCCGCCACGGAAACAAGGGCTGCATCTCGCGCATCCTGCCGAGCTGCGACATGCCGTTCCTGCCGGACGGCACGCCCGTTGACATCGTGCTGAACCCGCTGGGCGTGCCTTCCCGCATGAACCTCGGCCAGCTCTTCGAGACCTACCTCGGCCTCGCCTGCCGCCTGTGCGGCTTCCACGCCGCGACGCCCGTGTTCGACGGCGTGCAGGAGCACGAGATCGACGAGGCCCTCAAGGAGGCCCGCAAGGTGCAGGAGAAGGAGGAGGGTTCAGCCGCCTGGATCAACCCCGACGGCAAGACGGTGCTCTACGACGGCATGACCGGCGAGCCCTTCGCGCAGCGCGTGGTGGTGGGCGTGATCTACATGCTCAAGCTGCACCACCTCGTGACGGACAAGATCCACGCCCGCGCGATTGGACCCTACTCCCTCGTCACGCAGCAGCCTCTGGGCGGCAAGGCCCAGCTCGGCGGCCAGCGCATGGGCGAAATGGAGGTGTGGGCTCTCGAGGCGTACGGCGTGGCGTATGCGCTGCAGGAGCTCCTCACCGTCAAGAGCGACGACGTGGCAGGCCGCACGCGCATCTACGAGTCG
Organism: Kiritimatiellia bacterium; assembly: GCA_017563185.1. GTDB lineage: Bacteria > Verrucomicrobiota > Kiritimatiellia > RFP12 > UBA1067 > RUG572. Next base: position 20,861 of record JAFXIL010000157.1, read on the forward strand.
ATCGTCAAGGGGCAGAACGTGCTGGACTCCGGCATGCCAGAGTCGTTCTCGGTGCTCATCCACGAGCTCCGCGGCCTCTGCCTCGACATGCAGCTTCTGGGCGGCGACGCCGAGAAGCCGCGCGCCAAGGCTGCGCAGATTCCGGCAGCTGCCGCGCCAATCGCAGACGGCGTGGCCGTGGGCGGGCAGAACCTCTAACAAAGCGACTTCCTCGAACTGGAGAAATCTGAGATGAATCCCTACAACACGAGCGAGATCTTCGGTGGCCAGTACAACGCCTCCGTTCACTATGACGCCGTGAAGGTGCAGCTGGCGTCGTCCGAGGCGATCCGCAGCTGGTCACACGGCGAGGTGAAGAACCCCGAGACAATCAACTATCGCACGTACCGCCCCGAGAAGGACGGCCTCTTCTGCGAGAAGATATTCGGCCCCACCCACGACTGGGAGTGCGCCTGCGGCAAGTACAAGCGCATCAAGAACAAGGGCACGGTGTGCGATCGCTGCGGCGTGGAGGTGACCCTCGCCTCGGTGCGCCGCCAGCGCATGGGCCACATCGAGCTCGCCGTGCCGGTGAGCCACATCTGGTTCTTCAAGTGCAACCCCAGCCGCATCGGCCTCATCCTCGACAAGACCTCCGCCGAGCTCGAGCGCGTCCTTTACTATCAGGACTGGATCGTGATCTCCCCCGGCGACACGCCCCTCAAGGAGGGCCAGGTGCTCACCGAGGCCGAATACCAGGACTGCCTCGAGAAGTACCCCAACAGCTTCACCGCCGGAATGGGCGCCGAGGCAGTGCGCAAGCTGCTGAAGGCCGTTGACCTCGAGAAGCTCATGGCCGACCTCGAGGACCAGATGCTCAACACCCGCTCCAAGCAGACGCGCAAGAAGATCGCCAAGCGCATGAAGGTGGTTGACGGCTTCATCTCCTCCGGCGGCAAGCCAGAGTGGATGGTGCTCGACGTTCTGCCCGTGATCCCGCCGGAGCTACGTCCTCTCGTGCCGCTGGACGGCGGCCGCTTCGCGACGAGCGACCTCAACGACCTCTATCGCCGCGTGATCAACCGCAACAACCGCCTCAAGAACCTTCTCGCCCTCAAGACGCCGGACGTGATCATCCGCAACGAGAAGCGCATGCTCCAGGAGGCCGTTGACGCGGTGTTCGACAACGGCCGCCACGGCCGCGCCGTGACTGGTCCCGGAAACCGCACCCTCAAGTCCCTCTCCGAGGTCCTCAAGGGCAAGACCGGCCGCTTCCGCCAGAACCTTCTCGGCAAGCGCGTTGACTATTCCGGCCGTTCCGTGATCGTGGTGGGCCCCGAGCTGAAGCTGCCGCAGTGCGGTCTTCCCAAGGAGATGGCCCTCAGGCTCTTCGAGCCGTTCATTATCCGCCGTCTGAAGGACCTCGGCGTATGCCACACGGTCCGTACCGCGCGCAAGATGATCGAGCGCCAGGACGAGCAGGTTTGGGACATTCTGGAGGAGGTTACCAAGGAC
>JAFXIL010000158.1 GCA_017563185.1 Kiritimatiellia bacterium
CGAGAAACGCCTTTTTCATAGTCCCCCCTATGTGTTAGGCCCGAAGAATACCGAGTTCGTATGCTCGCGAGACGGCGCTCGTCGCGTTGGGGCAGCCGAGCTTCGTCATGATTCCCTTCAAATGCGTCTTTACTGATTCTGCGCCGATTCCAAGCGCCGAAGCGATCGCCTCGCGCTGCTTGCCGCGCGCCACTTCCCTGAGGACGTCGAGCTCGCGTGCTGTCAGCGTAGACGGCGCGGCCTGAAACTCCTCGCAGATGAAATCCGGCCCGTCCGCGGCAATCGCGCGGATCGCGGCGACGAGACGGTCCTGGTCTACGTTCTTGGGAAGATACCCTTTCGCGCCCTCTTCCCGCGCCCTCGACTCCTCTTCCTTGAGGGGCATGCCAGCCATCAGGAGCACGCGGATGTCGGGATGAACCTCGCGGAGCTTGGCGAGAACGCCGAAACCGTCGATGCCCGGCATCCTGATGTCGCTTAAAACCACGTCAGGCTTCGAAAGCCCCGCGATCGCGACCGCCTCCTCGCCCGTCGCTGCAAGAGCGCTCACGCTGAAGTCGCGCTCGCTCTCGAGCATCGCGGCAAGCCCTTCTCTGACCATCGGGTGGTCGTCGACTATCATTATCGAAATCATTGCGTCAGTCGTTCAGCTTCTCGTATCTGCTGCCGTTTAACGACACGTCCTTGCCCTGGCACAGCCATTCGGTGAGGTCCTCAAGATCGCCGCGACTCGGCGCGACAGCCCATCCCGCGCCCGAAGGCGAAGCCGGTATCATAAGCTTCTCCGCATGTCCGTCAGCGAACACAACGTGCGCGAACAGCCCGCGCTTGCCGTTCGGGTGGTTGAAGCCGATGACTTCGTTGTGGTTGTACTGCAGGGTGCAGTCGTTCCTAATGCCAGAGCCGGAGTCGGTGCTCACCTCCACCTTGTCGTTGTCAAGAAACTGCAGCTCCGCGAACATCAAGACGCGGTCAGCGCGCGGAAGACCATCATATCTGATTCGCGGATCATAGGGTATCGCCTGCTCACCCAGCGAAGTGTCGTAGCCGAACCGCTCGTTCATCACATAGCTCCACAGCGGGTTCTGCTTGCGCATGGACTTCTTGTGTGCGGGGCAGACAAACACGTCAGCGTTTTCCGAGACATACCGCCAGAGGGCGCCGTTCGTGAGGGCGTGCTGGCGGACGTCGAACGTCTGGTTGTAGGCTGACGTGAACCAGCCACCGCTCGCCACGTGCGAAGTAGTCTTGCCCTCGTAGGCGCCGCGCGAATCCCAGCTCAGCCAACCACGATATTCCGTAAAGATAAACTGCACACCTGACGAATCAATGCTATCCAGATCCGGCTCTTTAATCTCTGCCGAACCAGCAAGCGGATAGTGGGTGCACGCCATCGCGTACGAGTTGCACGCGCTCGCAAGGTTCTTGAGGTTCGTGAGGCAGCGCGCGGCGCGCGCGGCGTCTGTTCCACCGGACAGTGCCGCGACAAGCGTGCCCATAAGGACGGCGATGATGCCGACAACGATGAGGAGCTCTATTAGAGTGAATGCCTTTTTCATATCTGTGTCAGTCGAGTGGGCGGTAGAAGAGGATGCGCGTACGGTGCGGATATCCGCTGGTCGTGCTGCCGGACGTGCTCGGGGAGCGCCAGACGAGCGCGACAGCGCGCGCGCCAAGCTGAGGAGGCATCTGGTCGGCCGTCCCGCCGCCGAGCATCAGCGGCTCCGCGCGAACGAACACGAGGAACAGCTGCTGCTTTGCGTCGAAGCAGTCGCGCCAGAAGCCATAGAGGAACTTGCGGTCGACGTCCCAGATTTCGTCGGTGTTGCCGGTTATCTGCATGTCCTGCCCGCCGCCGTTGGTGAACACCTTGCCGTCGCTGCAAAGCCCGTACCAGTCGATGTCGTTCCAGACGGACTTCCAGCTCCTGTTGCCCGCGGCGCGCATGCGCCACATGAAGTGCCCGGCGACCTTTTGGAGATCCTCCCACGCAAACTTGCCGCTCTCTGAGTACTCGTTCCAGGCGTACTTCTTGTTGAAGTCTGCGACGGACATGGACGCGTAGTCGGTCGCGCCGTCCATGACGTTCGTCGAAGCATGGCGCCAGTCGACCGGAGTGTTCGCGAACGCCGCCATGAGGACGTTCGTGGAGTCGGAATAGGGGTTAACCTTCATGCCCGTTCCTTCGCTCGTGAACGGCAGGTTCTCGAACGCGGCTTCGTTCTCGACAATAGGATCGTAGGTCCGCCACATGAACTTCTCGTTGAGCGTGTGCCCCGCGTCTGCAGCATACTGGTTGCCGTTCCAGTTGTTCTGCGGAATGTTGTACGTGCCGGAGTTGCCGTAGTTGCCAACCGTGACAAGATCGGTGAACCTAGGCAGGAACGCAAGTTCGTAGACCGACTGGAGGTACCCTGCGTCGCTCGTCGCCATGAAAATGTCTCCATCGCGGTCGTTGCCGCCGACGAGGTTCGTCTCGAGCCACTTCGCCTTCGTTATGCTGCCGCCGGACTCGGCGTACCAGTTCTCGGGGAAGTGGTTGTGGCGCGGATCCGGCACCATGAGGGCGGCGGGAGAGATCGAAATCGGATCTGCCGAATCCTCGAGCTTCTTGATGCCGGCTATACCGAAGTCGAATTCGACGCCGGTCCCGAACTTGAGGAGCGGCCACTGCGAGCCGTCGAGCGCCTGCGAACCCCTGAGCAGGATGCCAATCGTCGGATCGTTTATGGAATTCTGTGAGGAATCGTCGGCAATGCTCGCCGGAACAAGGTCGACGATATTGCCGTCGGAATCCTTGATGCGAAGCCACACGGCGACGTTGAGGAACACCTTCTTGCTCCAGGAAGGATTTGCGTTGATCTTGTCGGAGAGCGTGTTGTCCGCGAAGTCGGGGTCGGGTGAGCCAACGCTGCCGCCGTTCGGATCGCCGCTAAGCGCGGGGAGAGCCGTATGCGCCTTGAGCGTGGCATTGTGCGCCTTGGGGTCGTCCTGCACCTCGGCAAACGTCGGCGTCCATTCGGTGAAGCCGCCCTGCGGGTTCTGCTCGCGCGTCTGAATCCACTGGTAGGTGACCTGGAGGAGTTCGTTGCCGGGGTTCGCGAGATCAGTGGCAAGCCTGACGCCGTTGCGAAGATCGAGGTCGCCTTCCCAAACTGCGCCTTCCTCGTCAGTGATCTTGGCCGGGAAGTTGGGCCTTACGCCCTCGAGCTTTATGGTCATGACGCCGTTGTTGACGTTGAGGCCGCTCTCTGGAAGCGTCGAGCTCGTCAGGTGAAGCACGTCGTTGGCGTTTCTCGTGCGGAACGGCGCCGCGGCTTCGGAAGTGAAGAACATCGCGAACTTGCCGTCAAGCGTCCAGCTGGTGTTGTCGGAACTGTCCTTGTGGAGGAACGGATATGTGACAAGCGTGTGGATGCGGCCGCCCTGAAACGCCTGGGCGATGCCATCGGGCTTTACCGACCAGCGGACGACCTGCTCGATCTTGCGCTCCGTGACCTGGCTGCTGTCCGGAGGAAGCGCGCCGCCGTTCCAGCCGGTGGGATCCCCAGGGGTCTTCGTTACGCCGAACGACGGAGACTGGGCAAGCCGCGGCTCAACTCCGCAGATCATCGGCACGCGCTCTGTCGTCGGCGTGGCGAGCGAAATCGGGACGTGGTCCGCGTCGAGATAGTCGGCAAGCGCCGTCATGCCGAGGCCGCTGAGCCTGTCGTACCATGTCTTGGATTCCGTGCTCGGCGCAACTTGCGTCTTGTAGAGCGAAGTGGTGCGGGAAAGCATGAGCGGACCGCCCTTCTGGAGATCCGTCATCTTGTACGGCTGGTAGCGGCCGTC
>JAFXIL010000025.1 GCA_017563185.1 Kiritimatiellia bacterium
GCATGGCCGAAGGAGTGGAACTGCTCGTTCAAGCTGCACGCGCCGTTCAAGACGACCGTAGAGGGGCGCGTGGTGGACGGAGAGCTGAAGGATCTCGTGGTCACGCCTGCCTCGCGCCGCGCCGACGTCGTTCTGCGGTAAACGGCCAGTGAGATGCGGTTCTGCCCTGCATTTCACTGACCGGGCGCTTTTACGGCACCTTCGTGAAGGTTTCAGACGTAAAGTAATGGCTTTATCACCCACGCGGTTTTTGATATACTAAAGGTGTACGGAGAAATAGAAGTTCAAGATGAAGACTAGAAAGATCGACGTGGACCGCGGCGTCGCCTTTGGCGACGGGTCGCTTACGTTCATTGCCGGCCCGTGCGTGATTGAGAGCCGTCGCATGGCCCTCGACCTCGCGGCCCGGCTTGTGGAGGTCGCAAACGACCTCTCGGTGAACTATGTCTTCAAGGCCAGCTTCGACAAGGCGAATCGCACAAGCGTGGACTCCTTCCGCGGGCCCGGGATAGACGAGGGGCTGGACATCCTCGCCGAGATACGCGAGACTTTCGAGGTGCCGGTGCTCACCGACGTGCATGAGCCCTGGCAATGCGCGCGCGCGGCGCAGGTGGTGGACGTGCTGCAGATACCAGCCTTCCTCGCGCGCCAGACGGACCTTGTGGTGGCTGCCGGCGAGACGGGGGCCGTGGTGAATGTGAAGAAGGGGCAGTTCATGGCCCCTGAAGACATGGTCAACGTGGTGAAGAAGGTCGAATCGACCGGAAATCGCCGCATAGTGCTGTGCGAGAGAGGTGCGAGCTTCGGCTACCGCAATCTTGTGGCCGACATGCGCTCTCTGCTGATCATGCGCGAGCTGGGGTATCCAGTGGTGTTTGATGCGACTCATTCGGTGCAGCGTCCTGGCGGACTCGGCACCGGCTCGGGAGGCGACGGCAGGTATGCGCCGGCTCTTGCCCGCGCTGCGGTGGCAACGGGCGTGGACGGCGTGTTCATGGAGACGCACATGAATCCGAAAAAGGCCCTTTCCGACGGGGCGAACGCGCTTGCGTTCAAGGAAGTGAAGCCTCTCTGGAAGATGCTGCTTGCGCTGCACAAGGTGGTGAATGGAGGCTGAGCTGAAAAAGGACGAGTGTCAATTGAAGAGCTTGATTTCCATATTGCTGCTGCTTGCAGCGTTAGGGGCGAGTGCGTTCTCGAGCGAGAAATGGCTTGCCGAGCGCGGTGACGACTCTGACGTGATGCGCCTAAGGACCGCATACGCCGAATGCACGAAGAAGATCGCAGAGAAGCTTGAGGCGCCGGCCGAGAACGTGTCCATCCCCATCGAGACGTTCCCGAACGGCACGGTGAAGTCGCGCGTGACCGCGGCAAGGGCCCACATATTCGCCGATACGGGATTCGTGTGGGGCGAGAAGGTGCGGGTGGAGCAGTATCGCGAGGACGGCACAGTGCACGCCTCGCTTGACGCCGAGAGCTGCGTGGTGGACCGCGGCAGTCAGAGCGGCTGGGTGGCGGGCGACGCCAAGATGACATACGGCGAGGCCTCTGTAAAGGGACGAGGAGTTTACTTCTCGCTTGCGCGGCAGTTCATAAAAATCTTTTCTCAATCTGAAATTCGCGTCGGACATGCCAAGTTCGATGCGGGGAGTCTGTTCAAGTGAAAATCTGCATCTGCACATATGCGGCAATCGCCGCGATCATGGTCTCCGCAGTGGTGTCCGCCCAGGGCATCGCCGATCTCGATGTGAATCCTGACGACATCATGCTTCGCAAGCCAAATCCAGCCGAGCAGAAGGCCGCCGCCGAGAAGAGGGCGCGCGAGGAGGCCGCGGCGAAGGCCGCCGCGGAAAAGGCCGCTGCCGAGAAGAAAGCTCGTGAAGATGAGATGGCGAAGATGGCTGCGGACCGTGCGGCGGCCGAGCAGATGGCGCGTGAAGCGGCTGCGGCGAAGACTGCGGCCGAGCAGATGGCGCGTGAAGCGGCTGCGGCGAAGACTGCAGCCGAGCAGAAGGCGCGTGAAGATGCTGCAGCGCTGAAGCAGCTGCGTGAGCAGTTGGCGGCCGAGCAGAAGGCGCGCGAGCAGGCGCAGGCCGAGAAGGCCGATGTGGAGGCAAAGGCCGCAGCTGCGCAGAAAGCTGCCGATGCGGCGCTCAAGAAGGCTGCCGATGAAAAGGCCGCCTTGGCGGCGCAGGCCGCGGCAGAGCGCAAGGCGGCAGATGCGGCGATTGAGAAGGCGAATGCGGCGAAGGACGAGGCGGAGAAACGCGCGCAGCGAATTGCGAGTGCAGATCCGGATGAGCGTCCTCGGCCCACGAAGAAACTTGAGGCGCCAGATGAACCGGCGGTGGCGTCTGCTCAGACGGATAAGCAGAAGAAGACTGCGAAGAAGGTGCTCACCGGTCGTCCGGCGGTGATCACGGCCGAGCGAACGGACTATGACCGCAAGGAGGGCATAATCCTCTTTGACCGCAACGTGTATGTCGACGACGAGCAGTACCAGATGCATGCCGACCGCCTCTGGGTGTTCCTGAACGGAACGAACGACCTCAAGCGGCTTGTGGCGTTGGGGAATGTGGCGATAACGAACGATCTCAAGACGGCGAATTGTTCGCGGGCGGTGTACAACCGTGCGGAGCAGCGCATAGTGATGTTCGGCGACGGCGATGACAAGCCGGCCCGTCTGCGCGACGCGGGCGGAAAGAAGGGCGATGCCAGCGAAGTGATGGGTGGAAGGATCACCTACTGGCTTGAGTCGGGCGTGGCGACGGTGGAGGATGTGAGGGTGACACTGCCGGCGATGAAGGGCGGTGCTGCGCCGAAGGAACTGTTCAACATCGGCGGCGGGAAGACCAAGGACAAGAAGAAGGACGAGTAGAACGGTGGACACTGACGATCCAGTGATGAAGGCAATGGCCGAAATGGCCAGCGAGAGCGAGCAGGCGTCGACGGCGGCGACGGCGCCCGTGGAGTCTGCGCCTTCCGCGTCGCCCGTGGCCGTGGTGCCTGAAAGACGGCCGGCGGCAGCGAACGAGCCTGATCTCGTGGCGAAGGATCTAGTGAAGATCTACGGCGAGCGCACTGTCGTGAACGGCATGTCGATGGATGTGCGCTGTGGCGAGATTGTGGGGCTTCTGGGTCCGAACGGCGCGGGCAAGACAACGACGTTCTACATGATAGTGGGGCTGGTGCGTCCGAACCAGGGCACTGTGGCGTTCCGCGGAAAGGACCTCACGGATTTGCCTGTCTTTCTGCGTGCGAGAGAGGGCCTGGGGTATCTTTCGCAGGAGGCGAGCATCTTCCGCAAGCTTTCGGTGTGGGACAACGTGATGGCCATTCTCGAGACGCTCAAGATGAGCAGGGCTGCGCGGAAGGAGCGCTGTGAGGAGCTGCTTTCCTCGCTTGACCTCGTGAAGGTGGCGAAGCAGCCGGCATACACGCTCTCGGGCGGCGAGCGACGCAAGCTGGAGATCGCCCGCGCGCTAGTGAGGCGGCCCTCCATCCTCATGCTTGACGAGCCGTTCGCGGGCGTGGATCCCCTCGCGGTGCACGACATCCAGGAGATCGTGCGCTCCCTGCGCGGACAGGGGCTTGGCATAATCATCACGGACCACAACGTGCGCGAGACGCTCAACGTGGTGGACCGCGCCTACCTCGTCTACGACGGGCGGCTCCTGTGCGAAGGCACAAGCGATTATCTTGTCAACGACGAAGACGCCCGGAGGCTATATCTGGGCGAGGATTTCAGAATGTAGAGTCAAAAGAACAACAAAGCAAGGAGGTACTGATATGTCCATAGAAGTTACGATGCGCCACAGCGATGTGAGGATCGAGTCGCTAAAGGACTACGCCCAGAAGCGCATGGAGAAGCTGCAGGTCGCCTTTCCTAAGGTGACGAAGGTTTCGATTGTGATCGACGTCGACGTGAAGAAGCACATGTACATGGCCGAAGTGGTGGCTAACCGCCTCGGCGAAATTGCGGTGGGAGCGAAGGAGTTCAGCGAGAGCGGCAAGAGCGTGATCGACGCGGCCGCCGCGCGCGCCGAGCGCCAGCTGCTGAAGATGCGCGTGAAGGCGCGCAAGGGCAACGTGCGCGCCGCGCGCGCCGGTTCGCCCCGCAACTGAGGCCTGGGCGATTGGCCGTGGCCACTGCTGTGCAGAGCGTCTGCGAGACGACCTTCACCCTCCGCGAGTTCGTTGCGGAGGGCGGGGAGCGTCTTCGCATGGAGGTGGTTGTTGGCGGCGCGGGCCTCTCGCACGAGGTGCCCGAGCCGATGTGCAACCGCCCCGGTCTCGCGCTGACCGGCTTCTACGGCTTCTTCGCGTGGCGCCGCATCCAGGTTATCGGCCAGGCCGAGTGGGCCTATCTCGAGAGTCTGGAGCCGTCTGTGCGCCTGGAGCGCGTGAAGGCGCTGTTCGACCGCGGTGCATACTGCCTCATATTCGCCTGCGGAATGCAGGTGCCGCCGGGAATAGCGGCGCTTGCCGAGCAGAAGGGCGCGGTGGTGTGCCGCACAGAGCTTCTCACCCGCGTCTTCTTCCACCAGGCGGCGTTCGTGCTCGAAAGACTGCGAGCGCCAAAGGTGCGCCTCTACGGAACCACCGTGGAGGTTGCGGGGCTCGGGGTGATGCTCGAGGGCAAGCCCGGGCTCGGCAAGAGCGAGACCGCGCTAGGGCTCGTGAAGCACGGAAACGCCTTGGTGGCGGACGACCTAACGTGCCTGCGCAAGGACGTGGCGAACAACGCGCTATTCGCCTCCGCCTCGCCCGCCACGCGCAACTACATGGAGATCCGCGGCATCGGGATCATCCATCTTCCAAGCGTGTTCGGCGTCACTGCCGTGCGCGCCGAGAAGAAGCTCGACCTCGTGATAACCTTCAAGAGCATGAAGGACACGGAGGGCGAGCTCGACCGCACTGGGGAGGAGCGCCAGACGCGCACGATCCTCGGCGTGGAGGTGCCGCAGATCACGATCCCCGTCTCCGCCGGGCGTGATCTCGTGAATCTGGTGGAGACGGCCGCGCAGCAGTACAAGCTGCTGGCGGCGGGCCACGACGCCGTCAAGACGCTCGATGCGCAGCTATGCGCGCGCGCCTTGCAGAACGCCGCCGGCCGGGTATGACGATTTTAGCTAAAGGAGAAACGCCATGGCTGACAAGGAAAAAAAAGAACTCGTGCTGCTCAACAAGTACGGCCTCCACGTGAGACCGGCGGGCCTCTTCGCAAAGATAGCCTCGCGCTTCGACGCGGAGGTCGAGGTGGAGAAGGACGGCAACGTTGTGAGCGGCAAGTCGATCATGGCGCTCATGACGCTTGAGGCCGTGTGCGGTACAAAGCTCGTGGTCACAGCCTCGGGGCCGCAGGCCAAGCAGGTGCTGGAAGAGCTTGAGGCGCTGGTGCAGCGCAAGTTCGACATCCCCGACGAGCAGTGAGCGGAAACGCCGAACAGGAGAGGGCGAAACCGGCCATGGTGACAGTGGCTGGTATTGCTGCTTCCCGCGGATTCGCCGCGGGGCCGGTTTTCGTGCACCGCCCGGACGACATCATATCGGTTCCCGAGTACGAGATACCGCCCGAGCGCGTGATGTCCGAGCTGGACCGCTACCACGCGGCCCGAGCCGAGACGCGCGCGCAGATAGAGGCGCTGATTGCGCAGTTCAAGGACGGCGATGGACCTGGCACGGATGTTTTCGTGAACCATCTGGCCATCCTCGACGACGCCGCCATTACAGCGTCCGTGGAACGGCTGGTGCGCGAGACCCGTCTCAACGCCGAGGCTGCGCTGCGGCGTACGGTGGCTGGGTTCCGCGCCGCGTTCGGTCGCATGCACGACCCGTATCTTCGCGAGCGCGTGCGCGACGTCGACGACGTGGAGCGCCGTCTGCTGCGCGTGCTTCTTGGTCGCGACGAAAACCTCTTTTCGCAGATAACCGAGCCTGTCGTGGTTGTGGCTGCCGACCTCGCGCCGTCCGAGACCGTGGCCCTGCGCCGCGAACTTGTGCTGGGCTTTGCGCTAGACCGCGGCTCCGCGACTTCCCATGTGGCGCTGCTCGCACGCGCGCTCGGAATACCCGCCGTGGTTGGCCTTGGCGACGTCTCCGCGCGCGTGAAGCCAGGCGACGACATTCTAGTGGACGGCACGAATGGCGCCGTCACGGTCAATCCTGACGTAAAGACATGCGCAGAGTTCGCGCGCCTTGTGCGCCGCGAACGCGAGCTGTACACTCTTCTGAACGAGGACAAGGCAAAGGCCGGCGCAACGCGCGACGGCGCCCCGGTTCGCTTCTGCGCCAACGCCCAGCCAGGCGTGCCCATGGGCGGGCTTGCCGCGTTCGGCGCCCAGGGCGTGGGCCTGTATCGCAGCGAGTACCTTTGGCTCGCCGGAGACGGCGATCCTTCCGAAGACAGGCAGACGGAGGTCTACTCTGACGCCGTGCGCGCCGCCGCCGCGATGGGCGAGTCGGCCCGCGTGGTGTTTCGCGCCCTCGACATCGGCGGCGACAAGGCAATGCGCCGCCAGGGCGTGCACGAGCCCAATCCGTTTCTCGGCAACCGATCCATACGGTGGCTGCTATCGCACCGCAGCGTATTCCGCGCGCAGCTGCGCGCGATCCTCAAGGCGAGTGCGGTTGGCCCTTCGGCAGTGCTGTGGCCGATGGTCGCCACCATGCAGGAGCTGCAGGAGGCTAACGCGGAGCTTGAACGAGCCAAAGACGAACTCCGCGCAGAGGGCGTGGCTTTCGACGAGCAGATGCCGAAGGGGTGTATGATAGAGATACCGTCCGCAGCGCTCTGTGCCGACCAGCTGGCGCGCGCAGTGGACTTCTTCTCCATCGGTACAAACGACCTTGTGCAGTACACTCTCGCCGCCGACCGCGGCAATGCCACGGTGGCCTATCTATACCAGCCCACAAATCCTGCAGTGCTCCGGCTTGTGGAGTTCACGGTGACGGCGGCGCAGACGGCTGGCATACCGGTGGCCGTGTGCGGCGAGACCGCGAGCGACCCTGTGCTTGGTTCGCTGTGGGTTGGAATGGGCGTGACTGAGCTCTCAATGGGCGCAAGCTACATTCCCGTGCTGCGCAAGGTGCTGCGCGCTCTAACGATGGGCGAGCTGCGCGAGATGGCCAACCAGGCGCTGGCCATGGGGGCGACGTCTTCTGCGGCCGAGATATACGCCGCATGCCGCGCGTTCATCCTTGCGCATCCTGCCATAGCTCAGCATTGCCCGGCCTCCCTCCTCAAGTATGCCATGAGGTCATCAAAGCCGCCGTTTGGCCAGCGGGATATGTCAGCGTCATCCTTGTTGATGAGGCAGTCCGTGAGCAGGAA
>JAFXIL010000159.1 GCA_017563185.1 Kiritimatiellia bacterium
CGATCGACGGCGTGATGCGGATCGTGCCGTTCGTCATGTCCTTTGACATGATGAGGGTCTTCGCGCCAACAGGGCAGTCGAGCAGAAACTCGTGTCCGCCGAGGTCGATCGGGACGTCGTCGTTGCCGCTGAATACCACGTCGCTGCGGAGGTAGAACGTTGAATCCGCGGTGAGAGCGAGGCGTCCCACGCCGCCCAACGAAACCTGGCTCTGGTTGATCGGGCCGCTGTCGTCGAGCTTGCCGCTTCTGAGCGTGCCGCCGTCGAGCGTTATCGGATAGAAGCGGTAGTCGTAGTTGCCGGCGATGTCGAGCGTGCCGTTCTTGCGCACGACGATCGGACTGTCGGTCGCGCCCAGCGGATGGTGCTTCGCCGACCAGTCGGCATTCGCGCCATTGCCTTCAGTGGTTGTGAGCTTGCCTTCGACGATCTCGTTGCCGCCCGAATACATGAGGCCGCGCCTTCTTGACACGAACACGCCGGCGCCCTTCTTAACGAACTTGACCTTGCCCATGATGTCGAAGGCAGTGTTGCTGGAGATCACGTTCTCCGGCACGTCAACGCGCAGCTCGCCGCCGCCCACCGTGTCGGTGATCACGCCGCCAAGCGTCGGGTATGTGACGGACACGTTGTCGATGGCCATGCCGGATCCGCTTGTGCACGACACCTTCACCGTGTGCTCACCCGCGGCAAGGCTCACCACGGCCGTATACGTGTTAAGGTTGACGTTGCCCGGACCCGACCAGGAGACGACCGCAGCCCCGTCGATCTGCACATTGCCGTTCGCCCTCCAATAATTTATCGTCTTTCCATCAGAGCTGAGCGTATTCTTGTTCGCCGCCTGCACCGAAACGCTCACCGTGGCTGCGACAGGAAGCGTGAACGTCTGGCTCACGTTCGCGCCGTTGTTGAGGAAGCACAGCTTCCCCGCTCTCCTCTGGGAGTATGCGTAGGAGTTGTTGGCGCTGATGAGCGCCACCGTGCCGCCGCGCGTCCAGCCCGTGGGCTTGTATTCCAGATAGGCGCCTGAGTCCACGGAATCGGACTCGAATCCGCCGTTCACGAGCAGTTGCTTGTTTGCGGACTTCATGTTCTCGAAGAACGAGCCGGGAAGCGTGAGCACATACCCTTCAAGGTCGATCTCAATGCCCGCATCCACCGTGAGGGCGAAGCTGTCCGTGACGAAGTCGGCGTCGTCCGTCATCTCGAAAGCGGTCATGCGCCAGCCCTTGGGAGTGCCGGGGTTTGCGCGCGCTGCGGCGAGCTCCTCGGTGGAGCCGAAGAGAATCTCGGTGTCGGCAGTCGGCGCAGCGAGTCCGCACGTGGCGGTGACGTCGCGCCCGTCACCGCCGTAGAAGTGCCATGACCATGAGCCAGTGTCGGCATCCTTGACCATGCGCGCGGCCGCGGGCTTCGTGGCGTCGACGGCCAGCACCACCGAACCGTCGTCGGCCGTGAACGTGGTGAGGGCTTCGAACACCGTCGCCGCGCCGCCCGAACTTGTCGCATGCTTCACGGTGAAATCTGCTGGATTGACGGCCGTGCCCGCCGGGAACGAGATGAGCGGCAGGAGATGCTGCGAGAAGTTCGCCGTGGCCGAGTAGAACGTAAGCTTCGTCTTGAGCGTATCGGGAACGGACGATGCGGATACGCGCAGTCCCTTCCCGGCTGGGAGGCCGTCGTAGTTGACCCTGAGCGTGCTCTTCGAGGAAAGCGCGCCGATCGTGCCGCCGAACGGACCGCCGATGTACAGCGTTGTCGCCGAGGTCTCCCCCGCCGTCTCGTTGATCGCGCCAAGGAATTCGGCCGCGTTGTTGAAGTGGAACACCTGCGTGCCGGCCTTGCCGTTGCCGGGAATCAGAATCGACGTGGTGGCGTCGCCGACGATGGACGAGTTCACGATGATCGTGCGCGTTCCAGTGTCAGAACCGCATATCCACAGCGACGAGCCGCTCACGATGGAGAGCCTGCCCGCAAGCGTGTATGTGTATCCGCCGTTTCCGTTGAAGATGCGTCCCTGGGCGACGATGAGATTGGGAATCGTTATGGTGGCGTTGTTTGCGGCCTTTAGCATGAACTGGTTGAGGGCGTCGCTGCCGCTGTTCTCAAGGCGCAGCGAACGGCCGGTGAACGTCCATGCCGAACCTGTATTCGGCGTGCGGAGGACGCGTCCGCTCGGCACAATAAAGTCGGATACGGCCATCTCGGCCGCGGAGAACGGAACGGTGGCTGTGGCGGAGGCCTCCCGCGCCCAGCCGATGGCGGCGGTGTAGTTCGTGGAGAAGGACGTCTTGTCACCAGGATCCGCACCTATCTTGTAGAACGTTCCGCCGCCCTTGGTGACGAGCGAGACTGTGCCGTCGTCGTTGCTGGCCACGTCAAGAGGCAGAGGCACGGACGTGCCGCCGGCCGTGTAGGAGTACACAATGGAGAACTCCGATGCGTCGAGCTCGGTTCCGGCAGGGAACGTGAGAAGGCGCGCGCCGTCCGCCGCGATGGCGGTGGAGGACGTGTAGAAGCGCAGCTTCGTCTTGAGCGCCGGCGGAACGGTGGTGGAGGCCACGCGCAGGCCCTTCCCGGCGGGGAGGCCGTCGTAGTCGATGGTGACGGCCGTGGTGGAAGTGGGAAGCGCGGTGATAGTGCCGCCGAATGCGCCGTTGATCACGAGCGAAAATGTGGGCGCGGTGCCGTCGCTCGTTATTGTGCCGAGAAAGTCGCCTGCCGCGTTGAGGGTGAGGCCGCTCTTGTTGCCGGCGTTGCCGGAACCGGTGATCTTGATGGCCGAGGCTGCATCGCCGGTGATGGCGGAGTCGACAACGATCGGACGAAAGTCCCCGCTGCCGCTTGCCGTGCCGAACTGGAACGTCAATGTCGAACCAGGCATGATGTCCAATGTGCCCGTGAGGGTGAACACAGACTTGTCCTGCGCCTGGGCGATCGTTCCGGCTTCGTTGACGACGAACGGCGAGATGGCGACCTTGCGGTTGCCGCCGTTCGCTCCGCGCTTGAGCATGATCGTGCCGCCGGCCAGCGTGAGGGACCGGCCCGTGAAGGCGATGTCAGGCTCGGTTGCCGGAATGCGCAAGCTAGTGCCCGTGCCCACGATGAAGTCGGAGTTCTCAAAGTCGGAAACCGTGGTCGTGGCGGTTGCGCCCTGCGTTGTGGACCATCCCACCGTGCCGCTCACGTTGCCGGCGAACGACGACGTTCCGCCGGCGTCCGTGCCGACCTTGTAATAAGTGGCGGCCATGAGCGAATGGGCGCAGCAGACGACTGCTACTGCGCTTGAAACAACAAGTACCTTCATTGCGAGACTCCTCGATTGCGATAAGACGCTACAAGCCATAAACGCTGCGGAGGCCGCACTCGAGGCTGCGCAGCTCCGAGAGGCCGACCATGCGGCCGACGAAGGAGTAGCCCCAGTAGCAGGGGCGGTCCTTGTCGATGTAGAACTGGCGGCCGTGGTCGGGGCGCAGGAATATGCGCTCGCCGCGCCGTTTCTCCTCGCGCAGCAGCTCGAGCATAAGAGCGGGCATGTCCACCTTGCCCGTGAGGTGGCTCTCCGACTCGCGGAACACGCCGTCCTGCGCGTACACGAGGTTGCGGAAGTGGCAGAAGTGGATGCGCCGCGCGAACTCGCGGAATATCGCCACCTCGTCGTTCGCCAGGCTGCCGCCGAGCGAGCCCGTGCATAGCGTGAAGCCCACCTTCTCGCTCGGGCACGCCTCGCACATGATGCGCATGTCGGCCGCGTTCGAGAGAATGCGCGGCAGCCCGAAGATCGGATAAGGCGGATCGTCGGGATGAATGGCCATCGTGAGGCCTGTATCCTCCAGGACTGGCGTGATCTCGTTGAGGAAGCCGTAGAGATGGTCGCGCAGACCGGCCTCGCCCACGCTCGCGTACTCGCGCACCTGCGCGAGGAACTCGGCCGGGGAAAGGTCGTCCACCGTGCCGGGCAGGCCCATGAGAATCGTCTTCTCGAGGCGCTCGCGGTCGGCGGGGGTGGACTTCTCCCACACCTCCTTCGCCTTCACGAGGGTGGCCTCGTCGTATGCGGACTCTGCGCCTGGGCGCTTCAGCGCGAACACGTCGAACGCGGCGACTTCGTACGGGTTGTACGTCATCACCACCGACCCGTCGTCGAGTCGCGTCTTCACGTCGGTGCGCGTCCAGTCGAGAACCGGCATGAAGTTGTAGCACACGGTCTTCACGCCGCACGCGGCGACGTTCCGAAGAGAGGTCTTGTAGTTCTCCACGAAACGCCGCCAGTCGCCGGTGTGCTTCTTGATGTCCTCGTGCACTGGGATGGATTCAACGACGGTCCACTCGAGGCCCGCCTCGCGCACCTTCTCGGCGCGCGCGCGCACCTCGTCGAGCGGCCACGCCTCGCCGGGCCTGCGCTCGTACAGCGCGGCCACGACGTCCCTCACGCCAGTCTGGCGTATCTCGGCGAGAGAAAGCGGATCGCCGTCGCCGAACCATCTCCAGCACGCTCTCATTTCGCGCGGCTCCCTAGACGCGCTTCGAGAGGACGTCGCGCTCGTACTTGAGCACC